>CAMYMP010000361.1 GCA_947259435.1 uncultured Woeseiaceae bacterium | reverse complement strand
CGCCGGCGAAAGGCGAAGAACGCATTTCAGCGCAGAAAATATTCTTGGAAAAGCTGGCCGTTCTTACTTGAAACTCAGCTCGTAACCTACCGCGCGAAGATAGCCCTGCTCCCGCTCGAGATCGGCAACCGTCAACGGGTTCGCCTTTAGCCACGCAGGGTCGAAAGTCAGCTCGAGAGAGTTTTCGCTCGCGGCCAACCCGATAGGCGGAATATCAACCTGAGATCGGCTGCGATTGAGCAGAACAGCGAGTCGGAGCAGCATTGCCAGTCGCAGAGCGGTCTCCCGCCATGCGCGTGGTAATTGGCTATTGATTCGCGTGTCGATGGCATACCGTTGGCTGCCGATCAAAAAGGCGAGGAATCGTTGCTCCGCGCGCGGGAAGCCTGGCAGGTCCGCATGCTCCGCGATGTATGCGCCATGTCGCTGGAAACCATCGTGAGAAATGTCCAGGCCGATTTCATGCAGCCGCGCCGCCCATTCGAGCATGCGGTTGCTCAACACGGCATCGGGCTGCCACGCCTTCACACATTGATCCAGCAGCATTGCAGCGGTTGCAGCAACGCGCCTGGATTGCGCCTCGTCGACGTGATACCGCGTCGCCATTGCGTGCACGCTGCGCTCGCGTGCGTCTTCATGTTGTAACCGACCCAGCAAGTCATAAAGCAGCCCTTCGCGCAGCGCACCGTCGGAAACCTTCAGCGACGTCACTCGCAGCACGCCGAGCAGCTCGGCCAGGATCGAGAGCCCGCCCGGCCAGACCTGCGCGCGTCTCTCGGAAAGCCCGCGCAGCGACAGGTCTCCGATCGTCTCGAACTGCAGCACCCGCTCAATTAACTGCTCGAGTACGGCCGGTGTCAATCCTTCGGAGTCGATGATGCCCAATTCACTGGCGACAAATTCAGTCGAACGAATCGTTCCCGATGTGCCGATCGATTCGATTTCCTCAGCGCCTCTGAAGAATGCCTTGATCGGTCTCAGTTCGAGTCGCGCTGCAAGCCGCGCTCGTTCGAAAGCCGTGCGCGTGATTCGACCATCGCCAAAGAAACGCTCGGTCATTGACACGCAGCCGAGATGCACGCTCTCGAGAGCACGCGGCTCAGCGCCGTGACCGAGAATCAGTTCCGTACTACCACCACCAATGTCGAGAACAAGCCGCAGGCCGTCGTGCGGCGGCAGGCTATGCGTGACCCCTTTGTATATGAGGCGCGCCTCCTCGATGCCGGAGATGACCTCGATCGGATGCCCAAGCGCAGCTTCAGCCTCAGTCATGAATCCAGTATCTTCGCGCGCGCGGCGAATGGTGCTCGTTCCGGCCGCGCGCACGTCTGCCGCATGCATATCACGAAGGCGCTCGCCAAACCGGGACAAACAGTCGATCGCGCGCGCCCGGGCGTTTGCAGACAGGTCTCCGGTACTCGACAGGCCTTCGGCGAGGCGCACGGTTTCCCGAATACGATCGATGATGATGAGCTGGCCGTGGCGCAGCTCACCGACGATCATGTGGAAACTGTTTGAGCCGAGGTCAACGGCCGCGATGACCTCTGAAGAGGATTCAGGCCGTAAAGGACTGTCCACAACCGCAGGTTGTCGTTGCGTTCGGGTTGCGGATGATGAATTGCGCACCCTGCAGGTCTTCCTTGTAGTCGATTTCCGCGCCCATCAGATACTGGACGCTCATCGGGTCAATAACAAGGGTGACGCCCTGATTGACAACCTCGCTGTCGCCGTCCTCGGTGTTCTCGTCGAACGTGAAACCATACTGAAAGCCGGAACAGCCACCGCCCGAAATAAACACCCTGAGCTTCAGGTCCGGGTTCTGCTCTTCTTCAATCAGCTCACCGACTTTGCTGGCCGCGGCATCCGTGAAGATGACCGGCGGTGGGGGCGCGGGAGCTTTGCCTGGCGATGTTTCCGTCTGCATGTCCTGAATCCTGTTCTGCGCGTATTACGACTCTGCGGCAACCGCCGCCGACTTATCAATACGACTTGTTTGCTCGAGTAATGGTACCTGACCTTCGGGCTGATGCACGAGCTTGCCGTTGATCTCGGCCCCGATCGCCATTTCGATCAAATTGTAATACACATTACCAATGACCCGCGCGGTCGGCCCGAGTTCCACGCGCTGACTCGCACACACGTCGCCGCGGACGATGCCATGCAATACGACATAAGGCACGGTTACGCCGCCTTCGACTGTGCCGTCCTCGCTTATGCTTAGCGCCGAGTGGCTCTCGGGATCAGCGCTCACATTGCCTTTGACTATGCCATCCACGTGGCAGCCGCCTTCAAACGCCAGGTCGCCATTGACCCTCGAGTTGGAGCCAACCAGCGTATCGACCACCGTGTGTCTGCGTTGTTTTCGGCCAAACATCAAAACCTCCAGAGTGCCCGATCAGGCGACTAATCCTTTAGCCCAGACTCGTCGTCCAGGAAAAGCTTTCCGCGATGCTCTCGATCGAACGTGTCCTCGAGCGCACTTCTATTGTAATCTTGTTCGGCGTAAATCCGTCAGGAAGAATAATTTCTTTGTCGAAGTCCTGAAAATACCGAAATGAGAACGGCCATTTTGCACTTGCCTCATCTGGCAATAGTTGCGAGAGGCTCAAGGTCGCAGCAGCGCCGCTCTGTTCACCTTCGATACTAAGATTAACGTCCCCCGAGACCTTGCGATCGTGTTTTAGTGATTGCACCAGCACCAGTCGTAAATTAAACGCTCGCTCCGACTGGCCGCGAGTCAGCTTGAGATTCTGCACGCGCAGGCCCGCCGTGCCATCTGCGGGTGAAACGATGCCACGATAAAAAGCAATGGCTTCCCGCTGCTCCTGAATCTTCGCCTGCAACGCCGTCAGGCTTGCCTCGACATCCTTGTAAGCTTCACGATCGATGTCACGATGCGTCTCCACTAACGCCACTTGCTCTTTGAGTCCGACGATATCGTTTTCGAGGCCCCGAATACGATCCTCGTAAGCCTGACGCTCCCTGGTGGCATCGACAATGTTGTAATTGGCCTGGATGCGCCCAAACTCGAAGACGAGATAACCGACCCCGGCTATCACGACGGCCAGCACGATGCGAATCATCATGACGCGCCCCGGGCTATGCAGCTGTAACGGCGAATGTC
>CAMYMP010000360.1 GCA_947259435.1 uncultured Woeseiaceae bacterium | reverse complement strand
TTCACGCTGACGAGTATCCATCACTACGTCTCGGGCAGCGGCAAGGACCGCAGCCGCAAGGAAAAAGCCAAATGGCAGGATACGCTCATCGCTCACGCCGAGCCCGGCGGCCGCGGCACCAGGCTGACGTTTCGTTTTGACGTGCCGGCGGATCTCGAAGCGTCCGACACGGACGAGGACGACAGTTACTATCGCTGGCGGCTCAATCTCAGCGCGGAACTGGAAGGCACCGACCTCGATCGAAGCTACGATATTCCAGTGTATGCCACGGCCACGCAGTCGCAGCACCTGGGCAACGTCGCTGTCGAACGATCCCGCCAGAAGCAGGCAGCAGCGTCTGACAGAGCGGTACTTAAGGCAGTGCAAGTCAGGACCGATGCGGGCGGCCGACGGATGGTCTATCCGATTGGCCGTTATCTCGGATCCTCGATCGGCGCGTTCATTGTCGGCGCCGCGTTTGCAGGCGCAGGTTGGTGGCTGATCGTCGAGGAAGATCAGAAAATATTCGGGAGCATATTCGGCGGCGTTGGCGCACTGATCGGCATTTTCGCCGTATACATGATGACCAACTCGCTCGAGGTCTCGCGGGACGGAATGAATATAAAGACCGTGCGCCGGATCCTGGGCATTCCGGTTAAGCGTAGCTACATGCGCCGCGACGCGTTTGTAAAATTTACAAAAGACAGTTCGTTCCAGTCGCAGAACGGTGGCAAGCACGTAATTTACTATTCGATCTACGCCAACGATGTTGAGGGCGACAAAATCACCGTTGGCGAAGGCTTCAAAGGCGAAAGCGAAGCCAAAGCTGCCATTCGTTTGATCAGCAAAGAACTTGGCCTGTCTGGCGACGATCGCGATGGCCGCAGACACGAGTCCGGGGTGTCCTGGGACCCCGCAGGATTGCTTTCGCGTACTCAGCAGCAAATTCAGTAGCTGTCATGGAGCCATACGCGCGATACTGACGGCATGATGTCTTTTGTCTACCGCCACAGAGTTCTGTCTCTGTTCGTTGTACTAAGCGGGATTGTCCTGGTTGTGCTGTCGGCATGGATGATCACGGCGGGACCTGTCACGGTACTGCGTGTCATTCGCTACGGCGACACGGACATTGACGATTTCAGCCACTACCCGGGCCGCGAACTCAAGGCGAGCGAGACACCTTACGTCTTTGACGTCAGCGACACGCCACTGGACTTATCCGAATCCGCCCTGGAGAATTTTCCGAGCGGTAACGATCTCGATACGATCGTCGCGGCACACGATTCGATCGCCTTTCTCGTCATCCACGATGACACGATCTTGTTCGAACGGTATTTCCAGGGCCATACTGCGTCGTCGTTGTCGCAGGCTTTTTCCATGTCGAAATCCCTGTTCTCGGCACTGCTCGGCATGGCCATCGATGATGACTATTTGCAGGGTGTCGATCAGTCGATCACCGATTTCGTACCGGAGTTGGCTGCGCGGGGCTTTGCTGACGTGACGTTGCGCCACCTCCTGACCATGACTTCAGGATCAAGCTATGTCGAGAACGACAATCCGTTCGGCGAACACGTCATTCTGAACTACACGCCGCGGCTCGAAGCCGAGATCCTGCAGTTTGGTATGGAGGACACGCCGGGAGCGCAGTATCGCTACAAGTCTGGCGACAATGCGCTGCTCGCGCTGGCGTTGGACCGCGCACTGGGCGACGAATCCATAACGGCATACGCGCAGCGCCGGGTATGGACGCCGCTCGGCATGGAACAACGCGGCGTCTGGACGATCGACCACGAAGGGGACGGCCTGGAAAAAACCTGGTGCTGCCTGGCTGCATCGGCACGCGATTTTGCCAAGTTCGGTCGCCTGTTCCTGCGGCGGGGGCAATGGAATGGCGAACAGATCGTGTCCGCCGAATGGGTAGCGGAGTCTGCCGAGAGTAAACAGATACCTGACTTGGCCTGGCCCGTCGAATACAGGGCCGCAGGTTGGCGCGCCAATCCCGGGACAAGTTCGATAGCTGGTGGGCCCCCGGGGACTCGAACCCCGAACCAATAGATTAAGAGTCTACTGCTCTACCAATTGAGCTAGAGGCCCAAACAAATGCCTTTCGAAGGCTGGCTGGACGCGCGATACTAGCAGAATGCCATTAATTCTCGCAAAGCATTCGGGGAGATATGCAACATGAAGTTACTTACTTATTTGTTGACGTCGCTGTTGCTCGCATCGCCGGCGGTCGCCGATCTGACGGATGACGTTCGTTGTCGCGAAATCGCGTTCAGCAAATCGGTCGAGACAAAGAAGCTGGACCAGTTCCGGTCCTTCATCGATGATGACGCTCGATTTGTGAGCGACATCGTGCGACGAGGTCCCGATGTGATAACCGAAGCATGGGCTCCTTTCCTGTCCGAGACCGGACCCCGAATCAAATGGCGGCCGCAGTTCGTCGAAGTCCTGGAGGACGGCCAACTCGCATTGACGCGCGGTCCCTACCGCATGGTCGCGACGGATCCGGAGGGCAACGAGATCGAACGCTGGGGCACGTTCAACTCAGTCTGGAGACTGCACGACAATGGCGAGTGGAAGGTTGTTTTTGATGCCGGCAGCCCGGCGGCCGCCGCGCCGCCCGAAGAGGTTCAGGCATTCCTGGATCAGGAAGACAGTTGCGAAGACTGAGAGAAATTGGGGTGGACGATGGGACTCGAACCCTAGTCAAGCAGAGCGCATTGCGTCCTCTACCATTTTGTCCAAAACTGCGACCGACCGGGGTCACCAACGATCGATCCCGTTCGTCGTGACAACTTCAGCTGAACGAAGCTGGTCACCTTGAAATTGGGGTGGACGATGGGACTCGAACCCACGACGACCGGGATCACAACCCGGGGCTCTACCAACTGAGCTACGCCCACCATTGAACGTATTTCCTATTTTACTCCGACCTGCGTAATGGCGCGCCCGGCAGGACTCGAACCTGCAACATCCTGCTTAGAAGGCAGGTGCTCTATCCGGTTGAGCTACGGGCGCGTTCAAGACGACAATCCTGCCTGAGCCAGAATCCTGGTCGGGGCAGGGTCGGGGCAGACGGATTCGAACCGCCGACCCTCTGCTCCCAAAGCAGATGCGCTACCAGACTGCGCCATGCCCCGATGCCAGATATTCTGCCACACGCTGAGCCAGCCGGGGCCGGACCTCGCGGGGGCACGATCATACGGCCGAGGTCCTGACCAGTCAACGACACAGGTCGCCTGGGACAGTGGGGTCCGGCAGAAGTGGAATCGGCCGCATGGCAGCCTGCCGGCTTTCTTTGGTATCTTCGACTCTGTAAGTGCCCCCAATCGCTTGAGGCAGTCATGAGAATAACGATGTTGGCCCTGTTTCTGGGGCTCTCCTCCCCGTTGGCATTCGGTGCCGACAAGGTCCCGGCGCATCCTTACGTCGAGATCGTCACGACCGAGGGCACGATCGTCCTGGAACTGGACGGCAAGCAGGCGCCGCTGACAGTCGGCCATTTTCTCGAGCTCGTCGACAGCGGCTTCTATGACGGGCTGATCTTTCACCGCGTCATTCCCGGTTTCATGGCCCAGTCTGGAGCCTATACGCCCGGCCTCAAGCTCAAGGAGACAGACGACACGATCCCGAACGAATCGGGCAACGGCATGAGCAACCTCCGCGGCACGATCGCCATGGCGCGGACCGGGGACCCACATTCGGCAAACTCGCAGTTTTTCATTAATGTCGCCGACAACAGCCGCCTCGATCCGAGCAAGAACATGAGCGGTGGAAAATGGGGCTACACGGTCTTCGGATTTGTCATTCAGGGCATGGAAGTTGTCGACAAAATCGTGGCGGTGAAGACTGGATCGCAAGGCAAGCTCAAGTCGGATGTACCGGTCGTGCCTATCGTCATCAAGAAAATGTCGCGTTATACGTTTGAGTAATCAGGTATGACGACGCTGTTCATCTCCGATCTTCATCTTGAGGCCGAACGCCCCGATATCGCGGCGCAGCTCCTCGAGTTTCTCAAAACCGACGCGACCGAGGCTGACGATCTCTACATCCTCGGCAATTTGTTCGAAGCCTGGGTTGGTGACGATGATCCCAATGCGCATTACTTCACGATCAAGCGCGCGCTGCGAAAGGTCGTCGACCGCGGCATTCCGGTGTATTTCATGCACGGCAATCGCGACTTCATGATCGGCCGCGAATTCGCTAACGAAACCGGCGTCAAGATTCTCAAGGACCCGCACAAAACGCGGATGTATGGACGCACGGTCCTGCTGAGTCACGGCGACAAACTGTGCACCGATGATGTGCAGTATCAAAAGATCCGCAAAATGACTCGTGACCCGGAATGGCAGGCCAAGATGCTGGCCAAGCCGCTCAAAGACAGGCTGCGCATGGCTGCGGAGGCGCGTCGGCAGAGCCTTGAGCAGACCCTCAACCTCAGCATGGAGATTGTGGACGTAAACCAGCAAGCCGTTGTTGAGGTCATTCGCAAGAACAACGTTGACATTTTGCTCCACGGCCACACGCATCGGCCGGCAGTGCATGAGGTTGATCTCGGCAACCGCAAGGCGCAGCGCATCGTGCTCGGTGACTGGTACAAGCAGGGAAGCGTCGTTCGCTGGGACAGCCGTGGACCGAAGCTCGAGAGATCGTGTGGTTCCTATACGTGTGCGGCTGAGTGAAAGCGAAACTGCGGGTCCGCCTCTGACACCAGGGCCGCTGCGATGGGCTTAAGTGCTCCATGCCGGGCGTCGATCTCATCGCCGGCGATGCCGCACTCTGTCTTTGCAAAGCTAATGTAATGGTCGAAGTGGCGCGCCTCCGAAGCGAGAAGGCCGCCGTAGAATTTGCCAAGCGGCTCCGGCAGGTGCGGCGCAACCGCGGCAAATCGCTCGCACGATCGCGCTTCGATCAGCGCACCGACGAGTAACAGATCGAGTAATTTATGCGGCTCTTCGTCGCGCACGGCATCACGCAATCCGGCTGCATAGCGTGATGCGCTCAGGCGCTCGAACGCGATACCCATATCTTCCATGATCGATCTGACCTGCTCGAAATGGCGCAGCTCTTCGCGCGCGAGCCGGGACATGCGCTGTGCCAGCCTTGTTCTGTCCGGGTAGCGGTACAGGAAACCGAGCGCTGTCGAGGCCGCTTTGAGCTCGCAGTTTGCGTGATCGAGGAGCATCTCGGGCACACGCTGACTCGCCTCGGCGACCCATTCTGCCGGTGTCGCGGTCTTGAGGAAGGCCGATATTGCTGCGGGAACTACAGCCATTCCTCGACCTCGGCTGCGGATTGCAGGCGATTATCCGGGTCTTTGGCCAACATCATGTTGATCAAGACCTGGTATTTGGAGAGGCGCGGCGACAACAGCGGAATCGGCGCCTGCCCATGCAGGTAGATGATGCCCATCGCGGTGTCGGCCCGGTACGGCTTCTGCCCGGTTAGCATTTCGTAGAAGATTACGCCGAGGCTATAGATGTCGCTGCGATGGTCGACTCCGTTGCCGTGACCCTGCTCCGGACTCATGTAATACGGCGTGCCGAAAATCTCGCCCTCGTCCGTAAGTTCCATGCGCAATCGCATGCGCTTCGCCAAGCCGAAATCGATCAGGGCGATCGAATCGTCGCTGCGCAGCATGATGTTGCCGGGTTTGAGGTCGCGGTGCAGGATACCGACGCCATGAATCTCGGCCAGCGCACTGGCAATCTGCTTTAGATAACGAACGGCGTCAGGCTCGGTAATTCCAGCCGCAATTCGCCGTTTGAGATCCCCTGCATCGACGTATTCCATTGCGATGAATTCGTATTCCTGCAGAAAACGGTCAAATGCGCCGATGCTGTCGGACACATCCGGCACGTGTTGCAGCACCTTGAGGACGACCTTGACCTTGGTCGACTCCCTTTCCGCCAGGTAAATCGCCGAATGGGCGGTTGCACCCAGTTTCTCGATGAATCGATAGCCGCGAATCAGTGGTTCGATGCCGGTTCTCAGATCGCCGACGAACAGCGAACCCGTAGCCGACACCCGGCGCCGCGAGACCAGTATGTCGCTCAGCTTGACGGTGATCGCGTCATGTCGAATCCGGTCGCGCTCGATGAAGACACTCGCGCCGGCTTTCAGGGCCGCGGCCTCTTCCTTACGCTGGCCAAAATAAGCGACAGCAGGGAATCCCGGCGTCTTGCAGAACTGCCTGAGCACGGTCAATCCGTCGCGGTCGCCGACTTCGCTGCCCAGCAAAACGATATCGTTGCCCGCACCCGAGAATTCATCCGGCAGGTAGCCCGCTTCGACGGGATCGTAGGCTGAGATGATTGCGTCCGGCCAGTGGGTCGTGACGTGGTGCATCAGAAGGCTGCGAAACTCCGCCTGACCGTCAATGATCATCATCTTGATGCTCATTGGGTTGTGCCCACGAAGGACACGGCGCTACATGCCGACCGCAGCACCCTTACTTTCGGCATCAGGCGTATCCATAGCGGCCAGACCCTTGCGTTTGGCCTTGCGCCGTTGCTTGGCCGCGTCGTTTCTGCGCTGCTCGATTTCATGCAGGTATTCATCAGTGACGTCACCGGTGACATATTCGCCGGAGAAGCACGAAGTATCAAACTCCGAAATCGATGAATTGCCGTGTCGCACCGATCGTATCAGCCCGTGCAGATCCTGATAGATGAGCCGGTCGGCGCCAATCAGTTTCTCGATCTCTTCGACCGAGCGTCCGTTCGCAATCAATTCGGCCGCAGCGGGCATATCGATACCATAGACGTTTGGGTAACGGACCGGCGGCGCTGCGGATGCGAAGTAGACCCGGCGCGCTCCCGCTTCCCGCGCGAGCTTGATGATCTGCCGCGACGTGGTCCCTCGCACGATCGAATCATCCACGAGCAGTACGTTCTTGCCGCGGAATTCGAGGTCAATGGCGTTGAGCTTGTGGCGCACCGATTTCGCTCGCTCGGCCTGACCCGGCATGATGAACGTGCGTCCGATGTAGCGGTTTTTGATGAAGCCTTCGCGATATTTGACACCGAGGTGATAGGCGACCTGCACAGCCGATGTGCGGCTCGTATCCGGTATCGGAATAACCACGTCAATATCGTGTCGCGGAAAGTCGCGCACAATTTTTCCGGCAAGCTGCTCACCCATACGCAGCCGTGCTTTGTAAACCGACAGGTCATCCATGATCGAGTCCGGCCGCGCGAAATATACGAACTCGAAAATACACGGAGTGTGACGCACTTCGCCGCGATACCTGCGGCTGTGCAGGACGCCCTTGTTCTCGATGAAGATCGTTTCGCCCGGCTGCACGTCGCGCAGGCGCTGAAACTGCAGGACATCCAGCGATACGCTTTCTGAGGCCACCATGTAGTCGGTGCTATCGCCAACCTGCCGTTCGCCAAGTACAAGTGGGCGTATGCCATGTGGATCCCGAAATGCCACGACGCCAATGCCGACGATCAGCGCAACAACCGCATAGCCGCCCCTGCAGCGTCGATGCACTGCCTCGACTGCGTCGAATATCTGCTCCGATGTTGGCCGCCCATTGGCTCGTGTCTGTAGTTCATGCGCGAAAACGTTCAGCAGCACTTCCGAATCGGACCCGGTATTGAGATGCCGGCGATCCTCTCGGGTCAGCATTTCCAGGAGTTCGTCGTAGTTCGTCAGATTGCCGTTGTGTCCAAGGCAGATACCATAGGGGGAGTTCACGTAGAACGGCTGCGCCTCGGCGGCACGCGAACCACCTGCTGTCGGATAGCGAATGTGTCCAATGCCGACGTTACCCGTCAGACGCAACATATGTCGTTGGCGGAACACGTCACGCACCAGCCCATTGCTCTTACGCTGGCGAAGCCCGTCCTCGCCCCAGGTGACGATACCGGCCGCATCCTGACCGCGATGCTGAAGCACCGTCAGCGCATCATAAATGGCCTGGTTGACCGGCCGTTGACTCACAATTCCGACGACACCACACATAGCTCAGATTGTAACCTCGTCCGGCATGATCAGTTCATATCCCTGCGGTGCCATGACCTTGATCCAGTCTGCAACGACTTCGAGACGCGGGATAAGAATCGACCGCTGCCACCAATTGTCGTTGTCGAATCCGGCAAACTGGCCACCGAGCACAAATACTGCGGCCAGCAGGATGCCGCGCAATGCGCCGAAAACGGTGCCCGCCAGTCTGTCCATGCCGCTAAGGATCGACAGTCGCACAAGCTTGGAAATACCCCATCCGAGCAATCCGCCAATTGACAGGATCACGGCGAACACGAGGATGCGGCCGAACCCTGCCTGCAAGTCTTCAG
>CAMYMP010000359.1 GCA_947259435.1 uncultured Woeseiaceae bacterium | reverse complement strand
GCCGGATTCGACGATGCTCGAAAACTGCATCTCGTGCCCGGGCCGTGCTTCGTGCGCCGTGAGCGTCCAGGCGCCAGCCTCGTAGGTATCATCAGTCTGCTGCCACGAGCCGTCCTCGTTCTGCTTGAGCAGCGGGCTGACGAAGAATGGGTATTCGCCGGTGTTGCCGATAAGCCGGGGCGGCTGCAAATGCGGCGCCGGACTCTGAGCTGTCTCGGCCGCTGTGGCAATACGGATTCCGGCGTCACGGTCGGGTAAGCTGACCAGGTTTTCCCGGACGATTATCTCCTCGATGTCGCGCAGCACGGCATGGTATTTGTCCAGCAGCTTGTCCCCGTCGATTGCTACGTTATCTTTCAGCAGTGCGATGACTACACGAAAGTCGCGAGTCTCGTACCCCATCTTTTTTGCAACGAGGGGGGCGAGTGCTTCCATCTCACCCCGAATATCCATGTAGCCTTTTGTCGCCTGCTCGATCAGCGCTTCGGGAGATTCGTCGACCCCCCAGTTCTTCAGAGCATCTTTGTACATGACGGCTGGCAAACGAAAGTCGTCGCGAGCGCGGGGCAGAATTTCGGCACGAACCCAATTGTTGTAGTCGCGCATCTGCCCAGCCAATGTTTCGTAGCTCGCCTGCCAGCCCTGCAATTCGGTACCAGCCAGAAGTTCCTCGATACCGGTCACAAAAGTCTCGGCGTCTCGGCACGTTCGAGGTCCTGCTCCACTTCACCGCGGTACGGACCCACCAGTCCCTCGACGTCAAAGCGCTCCTGCGACAGTTTTTTGGCAAGCTCGGTGAACGGCTCGTATCCCTCAGCAAGCCCGGCGTATTTCTCAATGCGCACAACGGCTGACGGATAGCGATCTCGCGAAACCTGTGGGTCGATTAACGCCCTGATGCCACGGAAAACGGACTGGTTGACGTTGATATAAGGCAGCATGTTTTCATGGTCCAGCTCCTGGCTGCGCATGCTGTCTTTCGAGGCTTTGAGCAAGATTTCCAGATCTTGTCGTACTTTCGTGTCCTGCTCGTCCGCCAGACGATGTTCGAGTTCGGCAATGACCTCCTTGATGATGCGCTGGCTCCGTTCGTGAAGTCCGGGGCTCAGATCGGTGATGTTTTCGTCAAGCCCGTCGACCCCCATACTCGCGGCGCCTTCAGGTGCGAGCTTGGCGAAAGCTGACAGCACGACCTGTGCGTGCTCGTTGCTTTTCTCGACCCAGCTCATGTCGGCGGCCGATGCGGCACCGGCCGCCAGGCACAGTACGACCCATACGGTAACTACTCGCTGCATTGAAACTCTCCCCATTGATTGCGCACAGACGCGATGTCAGTTAGATGCCGCTAGACCCAGATTGGACTCAAGGCAATCAAGATAAAGCGCCTCACGGCCTTTGTTAAATCTATACTTAACTTTAAGTAACTATTTTAATATATTGTTTTTATTAATAATTTGTAGAACTTTTGCGCCGCGGACGTGGCCCGAGCGCAAATCCTGCAAGGCCTCGTTCGCGGCCTCCAGCGCGTAGGTCTGCGTCTCGACGCGGAGCGGGACGCTCGCAGCAATCGGCAGAAATTCGGCGATGTCCCGGTGCGTCACGTTGGCGACGGTCTTGATCTCCTTCTCGTGCCACAGGTGATCTTCGTAGCGTATCGACGCCATCGCGTCACGATCCGAGTTCTCCTTCCGAATCGCGTTTATGACGAGGCGCCCGCCGGGCTTTAACTGCTCGAGCGCAGCCAGTACGGGCTTCCAGGCGGGTGTCGTATCAATGATTGCCTGCGGCCGTGTTGGCGATTCGGCCTCAGTGTCTCCGCTCCAGTCCGCACCAAGCTCGAGCGCGAAATGCCGCTCTCTCTCGCTGCGTGCGAATACGAAAACAGGACTCGAAGGAAAGAGGTGTTTTGCCAGCTGCAGCACGAGATGCCCCGAACCTCCAAACCCGGTCAGCCCAAGAGCCTGGCCGTCTTCAATACCGGCCAGGCGCAGTGCACGAAAGCCCACCGCACCGGCACACAGCAAGGGCGCCGCCTCGGCATCTGAGAAATTTTCCGGGATCGGATACGCGTAGGTCTCCGGCACGGTCATGAACTCGGCATAACCGCCGTTTACGTCTCTGCCTGTGGCGCGAAAGTCCGCGCTGACATTCTCGGCGTCCGTGCCATCCGAGGAATGTATCCAGCCGACGCCTACGCGATCTCCGACTGCGTGCCGGCCACTTTCCGGACCGAGTTCAGCGACCCTGCCGACAACTTCGTGGCCCGGCACAATCGGCAACTCGGCCGGCGGTGTTCTGCCCTCGATCTCATCAAGTTCGGTGTGACACACGCCGCACACCGAGACCTGGATCAGGATCTCCCCTTCACCCGCCGCCGGTCGTGGCAATTCCGCCAGGCTCAGCGGGTTGCTGATCTCATCCATGCTACCCGTAGCCTGCAGAATCATCGCGCGCATCTGAGCGCTCCTTTACGCATATGGTGCAACAGTATATGGTGCGTTCGCCCCCACAGTGCAATACCCGCCATGCGCCACAACCCCATACCGTCCATCGTACTCGCCGCGGCACTTGGCGCCTGCGGTGCGCAGACGGTATTGCTCAACAGCGAGCGCATTCAGCAGCGCTTTGGCAGTTACGGCATCGAGGTCCTGCAGCAGGATGAGCGTATACGACGATCCAATCTCTACAGCGTTGAGAGCGGCAACCGCGTGTGCCGAACCTATGCCGTTGTTGAATTTATCGACCCGGTTGATCCGGAGCTGACGGCCACGCACAAAGCTGTCGTCGACGGAGAATCAATCGGTACGTCCTTCCGTGCGGCAGGATGGCGGATTGGCAAGGCGACAATCCACGTCGGCAGTATGCAACTTCCGGGACCGCAGCACGCTGTTGCCAAGCTGATGGACCTTGATGGCCCTGCAAGTCTCGGTGTGCACGCATACCGGCTGGTCCTTCACAAAGGTTCGCAGACGGTGCACTACGCTACGATTATCGAGTCGCACCATCCCCTCTACCTGAGCGAAACCGAGTTATCCCAACTCTATGCCGACGAAATCGCCGCGCATCTCGAACCTGCAGAGATCGAAGCGCTGGTCCAGCTCGTTCTGAACTGAAACCGATCCGAGAAATCTGTGTTTGTCGCGGTCGCTTAATGCGACTAAACTCTCGCTCATCGCGAGCATACAGATCGAGGCACGGGCAATGACAATCAACGGCAAGTTCATACTCCTGATAAGCGGCATCTTTGCGGTAGCTTCGGCACCCGCGATCGCCCAGGATTCCGCAGACGATGAAGCCGAGGTAATACTCACGATCGAAAGGCAGTGGGCAGCGGAACAAACTGGCGACAAGGAATGGCCCGACAAGCTGCTGGTCGACAAATTCTCGGGGTGGCCAAGCAACGCTCCGGCGCCGCGCTCAAAAGCGTCGACGAAGATGTGGGACCGGTTCGACGACAGCCAGGGAAAAACGATTGAACACGAACTCTACTTCCAGAATATCGTCGTTCACGGTGATGTCGCGATAGCGCATTATCTGTATACCAACGCCTACCAGGACAAGGAGAAGAAGAAAGTCGAGGTCAACAACGGCCGCTACACCGACATTCTCGTGCGGACCGACGACGGCTGGAAGTTCATCGCCTGGCACGGCGGTGACGACAAGTAGATTTGCCTCCCGGAATTTCGCTCCACTTCCTGGCGCTTTTCGGCGTGCCGTAACGCGCCATTTGGGGCCGGCCGGCGGCATCGACGCCCTGAATTCCGGTCTTATTGACGCATTCGCAGCACTCAGGCCACTTTGTGGCGCAGAATAGTGTTATCTGG
>CAMYMP010000358.1 GCA_947259435.1 uncultured Woeseiaceae bacterium | reverse complement strand
GGCCCTTTACAAGTGGTTTGACAATTCGACTGCAGCCATGCAGTTCGTCGAGCGGAGCAGGTGGATTCCGGACATCGACGTCTGGAAATACCTTGGCAATGACGGATTCTCGGCGCCGCTGATTCTGCTGACAACGTTTATTACGCCGTTGGTTGTCGTTGCCGGCTGGGACACGATCAAAATACGCCCGGCACAGTATTTTGCGGCGTTTCTGATTCTCGAAGGACTGATGATCGGCGTATTTTCGGCGCTCGACGGCATACTGTTCTATGTATTCTGGGAGGCGATGCTGGTGCCGATGTTCCTGATCATCGGCGTCTGGGGTGGCGAGCGGCGAATCTATGCGACGCTCAAGTTCTTCCTGTACACGTTCCTCGGTTCCGTGCTGATGCTGGTTTCGTTTATCTATCTGTACGGTCAGGTGGGAAGTTTCGATCTGTTCAAGTTCATGAACGCACCCCTCGGCATGACCGCGCAGAAGCTGATATTCATCGCATTCCTGCTTGCCTTTGCTGTCAAGGTGCCGATGTGGCCGGTTCATACCTGGTTGCCGGATGCGCATGTCGAGGCGCCAACGGGTGGCTCGGTAATTCTGGCCGCCATCATGTTGAAGATGGGCGGGTACGGTTTCGTGCGTTTGTCATTGCCAATCGTGCCGGACGGCAGCGCGTACTTTGCGGGTCTGATGATCGCCTTATCACTTATTGCCGTGGTCTATATCAGCTTCGTCGCGCTGATGCAGAAGGACATGAAGAAGCTGATCGCCTATTCATCGATTGCTCATATGGGCTTCGTTACCTTGGGATTCTTCTTGCTCTGGTCGATCAGTTCCGGAACGGGGGCCGGGCTCGGCATGACCGGCGGTATGGTGCAGATGGTGTCGCACGGGTTGATTTCGGGCGCGATGTTTCTGTGTGTAGGCGTGCTCTATGATCGCATGCACAGCCGGGAGATTGCGGATTACGGCGGCGTTGCCAACACGATGCCGAAGTTTGCCGCGTTCATGGTGCTGTTTGCGATGGCGAACGCCGGGCTGCCGGGGACATCCGGCTTCGTTGGCGAGTTCATGGTGATCATCGCGAGCTTCAAGGCCAACTTCTGGTTCGCATTTTGCGCTGCAACGATCCTCGTGCTGGGCGCAGCATACACACTGTGGATGATCAAGCGCGTCGTTTACGGTGAGGTGGCGAACAAGAACGTGGCGGCTCTGGAAGACCTGAATCAACGCGAATTCATTGTCCTGACTGTGCTCGCCATCGCGGTACTCCTGATTGGTCTTTGGCCGGCCCCGCTCATTGACATGATGAATGTCACGATCGAGCAACTGCTGCAACAAGTGGCGCAATCCAAGCTCTGACAGGTCTTGCTATGAATTGGACGGATTACATATCAGCTGCGCCGGAGATGGTCCTCCTGGGGCTGCTGTGCGTCGTGCTGATTGCGGACTTGATCATCGATGACGAGCATCGCGTCATGACCTTCTGGATTTGCATGGCCGCGCTTGCGATTACTGCCTGGTCCATTTTGGCGACGGCGCCGGTCGAGCGTGTCGTAATATTCGACGGCAGCTACGTGAGCGATCCGCTATCTCAGATTCTCAAGATCACGGCCGTGGGTTTTGTCGCGCTCGCATTTTTCTATGGTCGTGACTACCTGCGCGCGAATGATCTGCATAAGGGCGAGTACTACTTGCTGGGCCTGTTCGGCCTGCTCGGCATGATGATCATGATATCGGCGAACAGCCTGCTGACCATGTACCTCGGCCTCGAGACGTTGGCGCTATCTCTGTATGCGCTCGTGGCGATTGATCGCAATAACGCGACGGCGGCCGAATCGGCCATGAAGTACTTCGTGCTGGGCGCCATCGCGTCGGGCGCGCTGCTTTACGGCATCTCCTGGATCTATGGTGTAACCGGCACGCTTAAATTCGATGAGATTGCGGCAGTGATTGCCGCGGATCCCGGCCTGAACAATCTGCCGCTGTGGTTTGGCCTCGCGTTCCTGATGGTTGGCATCGCGTTCAAGTTTGGGGCGGTGCCGTTTCATATGTGGCTGCCTGATGTCTATCAGGGCGCACGCACGCCGGTCACGCTGTACATTGCTTCGGCGCCCAAACTGGCGGCACTTGCCTTCACGTTGCGCATTCTCGTCGATGGTCTTGGCGGTCTTCAGGACGTCTGGGCAGACATGATCATGGTGGTTGCCGTGCTCTCGTTGCTGGTCGGTAACGTGATCGCAATAGCCCAAACTAACATCAAGCGCATGCTCGGCTACTCGGCGATTGCGCACGTCGGCTTCATATTGCTTGCTGTTTTCTGTGGCACGGACAAAGGCTATGCCGCGGCGCTTTTTTACACTCTGACGTATATCGTTGCGACCGCTGGCGCGTTCGGTATCGTCATACTGCTCAGCCGGCGCGGCTATGAAGCCGAAAACCTCGCTGACTTCAACGGGCTAAACGCACGCAGTCCGTGGTTTGCGCTGATGATGATGTTCCTGATGTTGAGCCTCACTGGCATCCCGCCATTCATCGGTTTCTTCGGCAAGTTAAACGTTATCGATGCGGTCCTGAGTTCTGGTTATCCAGGCCTGGCCGTTTTGATGGTCGTCGCGTCCGTCGTTGGCGCGTTTTACTACCTTCGCGTCATTTGGTACATGTACTTCGAGCCGGCTGAGGATCAGGCTGTTCTGCAGGCCAGCACTGATACGCGCCTGGTATTGAGCCTCAACGGAGTCGCGGTTCTGGCCCTGGGGATCGTCCCGGGCTGGCTGTGGGCACTTTGTACCCAAATAGCCTTGTCATTCCGCTAGCTTGCCAGTAATATTCCGCTCCTGCTGATGCGGGGTGGAGCAGTCTGGCAGCTCGTCGGGCTCATAACCCGAAGGTCGCAGGTTCAAATCCTGCCCCCGCTACCACTTTTGGCCTATTTATATGCAGGCCATCCAGAGACCTCACTTCGGTGAGGCCTTTTGCATTTGCAGCCGGGTGCGCCCAAAGGATTCCATCTTTCGGTTTCAGCGTCACAGTACCCAGGAGCGCCCGCAGGTTCGCTCTTGCGGCCTCGATTTTTCCTTAATTAGTGGCTGCGACGATTAGCTCGCCACTTGCGCGGGCAATTTGTGTATCCAA
>CAMYMP010000357.1 GCA_947259435.1 uncultured Woeseiaceae bacterium | reverse complement strand
CGAATAACCAAAAATTGCTAGTTATCGGCATCATCGGCCTCGGATTTGCAGAGCAGAGCACCGCCGCCGGAACCATCGCCGGAACAGATATCGATAATACCGCTGTGATCAGTTACGAGGTCGCCGGTACGCCACAAACAATAACGTCGAACACCGTCACATTGACCGTGGCCGAGGTGCTGGATGTCGATGTCACGCTATTGAGCGGCCCGGTTTCGGTTGTCTCTGGCGCAAGCACTCAAGAGCTGCTGTTTGTCGTGACTAATACCGGTAACGGTACTGAGGACTTCTTACTCGCGATCGATAACGCCTTAAGCGGCGATGATTTTGATCCTGTCGCATCAACACCGGCAGCTATTTATTTCGACACCGACGGCAGCGGCGATTATTCACCGGGCGACGTCGCTTACGCTCCGGGTAGCAACGACCCGCTGCTGGCGCCGGATGCCTCTGTTGATGTATTGCTGGTCAACGACATTCCGGCCGCACTCGCCGACGGCTTAACTGGCTTGAGTGAACTGAGCGCGGCGGCGCGTACCGGCACCGGCAATCCCGGGGACCGATTCCCGGGCGACGGCGATGGCGGCGTCGATGCGGTCGTCGGCACGAGCGGCGCGGACGATGCGGGCAGCGGCCAATACTTGATCAGTGACATCCAGCTTTCTGTTATCAAGAGCGCCACCGTGCTTGACCCATTTGGTGGTACCGACCCGGTACCCGGGGCTGAGATTACTTACCGCATCGTGGTAACGCCAACCGGAACGCAAACGGCAACAAATACCGTGTTCGCCGATCCGATTCCTGCGAATACCACCTATCTATCGAACAGCATTACGCTGAACGGCGGAGCGTTGACCGATGCCGCCGATACCGATGTCGGTGCGTACACGACAACACCAACGCCAGAGGTTGCGGTAAACCTCGGTGATTTGATCGAAGCCAGTGGCGCACAGACAATCGAATTTACCGTCACCATTGACTAACGATCGGATACCAGCGACCGACGTGATGAAAAGAGGAATGCAGATGAACAACCTGGCTATGACGACTACAAAAGGCCTGTTGCTTGCCGGTTTACTGATAGTGGGCGGCATCGCAGCGGCACAGGAAAGCACAATACGCCTGGAGCACAAAGCCGAGCAATGGGAGAGCGTCACCGATGACAACGGCGTCGTGCAGACGCGGCTGGTCGAAGCGGCGCGCGTGCTGCCTGGCGCCGAGGTCCTGTTTACCGTCACCTACACAAACATCGGCGATGAACCCGTCGAAAACGTCACGATCACCAACCCGGTTCCCGATCACATGGTCTATGTCGATGATTCGGCTAACGGTGATAACACGTCCATCACGTTTTCCGTAGATGGCGGAGCAAGTTTCGGTGCTCCACAGAATCTTCTGGTCTCTGACGCACTTGGCACACAGAGACCGGCAACTGCCAAAGACTATAGCCACGTGCGCTGGGTCGTCGACAGTGATATCGCGGCCGGCGCCAGCGGTACGGTGCAGTTTGCGGCCGTAGTCAAATAGAAATTCAATAATAATTATCGCGTTCGCTTTGACAGGAGCGTTGCTCACAGGCGGGAAAAAGGCTCGCTGGTCTCCGGACCAGCGAATTTGTGTTGTTTTATTGGAAAAAGGAATCTCGCTCTATGTGTGCTTTTAATCTGAAATTGAAAAGGCTTCTTGCCTTGGGATCAGTGGCTTTTTACGGCCTCATATATTCCACGTCCGCAGTTGCGGTCGGCACCGACGCCGGCACCCTGATCAATAACTCTGCGACGGTTAACTACAAGGTTGGCGGAATCGATCAGACCGCTGAAAACAGCCCGGTTTCGACGTTCGTCGTTGACCAGGTCGTGGACCTGACCGTCGCGGAAGCGGATGGTGTCGATACCGACGTTAGCCCCGGTGAAATCGGTGCTATCGCCCGTTTCACCGTGACCAACACGGGCAACGAAACACAGGACTTCAATCTGTCGATTGTCGACCTGGTGGGCGGCACCGTATTTGGCAATACCGACACCATCGATGCAGATAGCCTGACGATCGTTATCGATGCGAACGGTAATGACATTTATGATGCCGGCACGGATACGGTTGCGACGTTTATCGACGAACTCAGCCCTGACGACACCAACCCGGATCCTTTGCTGGATAACGTGGTGTCCGTGTTTATCCTGGCGGTTATTCCGGTTACTGCTGTGGATGCTTCTGCCGCGAACATCGAACTGGCCGCTACCGCGCACAAAGCCGGCGGCGCCGGGCTGGGTGCTATCGAGACAGAATCCGGTGTTGACGATGATACGTCCACGGTGCAGATCGTGTTTTCCAACAACACGGGTTCGGACCAGGACAGCTACCTCGTGGCTTCTGCCACGCTCAGTGCCGTGAAGTCGTCCGAAGTTGTCAGCGATCCGCTGGGGCAAACCGCACCGGCTGCGCTGGCCATTCCCGGCGCCTTCGTCGAGTATGAAATCATGATCACCAATACCGGCGCAACGGATGCTACCGAGCTTGTGATCACCGACGACCTGCAAAGCGACCTGAGCTTCGAGACGGGTACTTACAACGCCGGCGCATCGGACGTTGAAATCGTCGTGGGCGCAAGCCCGGCCGTGTTCTGCATCGCCGAAATCGGCGGCGTGGATACCAACGCTGACGGTTGCTTCCGCGATGTAGCTGGTGACAGCCTGACGGTCTCGATTCCGGTTGGTGGCGGCTACCCGACGGGCTTGACGTTAGGCACAACGGCGCCGAATGACACGGTCATCATCCGGTTCCAGGTTAGGCACAACGGCGCCGAATGACACGGTCATCATCCGGTTCCAGGTGTCGATCAACTAGCGCGTGCTAACTGACAAGATCTATGTGATCTGAATGAACTCAGATAGCACGGCCACAGCAACGTGGTGGCCGTGCCGGCAACGCGAAAGCGAGCCGGACACTGCCACAGAGCGCGATTCGGCCGCGGCGGGTAGAGCAACCCGCTGCGGCTTTCCCGCGTCTATGGATCGTGGGTTTTCAATGAAAAACCTGGGCTTGCTGCTGTGGATCCTTGCGCTCCTGCCTACCGGAAACGCCTTAGGGCAAAGCGCCGCGGGGACCACTCCTGCCTGCCGGAAACGCCTTAGGGCAAAGCGCCGCGGGAACGATGATCGTCAACCAGGCCGCGACATCCTACATCGATCCGACGGGAAATCCCGTTACCGTACCGTCCAACCCCGTCGAGATCATCACGGTTGCCACGCGCACGGTCGCAACATTAACCTTCCATCGCGTCACGGCGAGCGGCAGTGGTGTTCCGGTCGGTCCGACTGCATGCGCACAGGGAGGCGGGGCGTTTCTACCTCTGCCTGACCCGGTATTGCTCGGCGCAGTCACCATCGATCCGAACCAGCCACACACGCTGACGCCAACCGCCATGTATCACGCCGGCGAACCGGTCTTCGTCACGGTAAACGACCTGGACCAGAATCTGGATTCCGGCGTCCGAGAGACCATCGACGTAACCATCAGCAGCGCGCCGCCGGGCGACGCGGAAACGCTGCGACTGACGGAGACAGCCGTCGACAGCGGCTTGTTCGCGGGCTATGTACAGACCGCGGCGGGCACCGCAACACCCGACGACTGCATATTGCAGGTGGTCGGGGACGGTAACGTCAACGGCTTCTACCAGGATCCCAATGACCCCGTCGACACCGCCGACGACCAGGCAGTGGTCGATCCAATGAACATCGTATTTGACGCTGGCACCGGTACCCCGGTCGACGGCGCAACCATTAGACTTGTCGATGCGGTGAGCGGCGCGCCCGCCACCGTTTATGGCGCTGACGGCACGTCAAACTTCCCCGCCAGCATCCCGAGCGGCGGCAGCATCAGCGATACCAGCGGGCAAACATATAACTTTCCAGCCGGCGGATATCGATTCCCGGTAGTGCCCGCAGGCAATTACCGGATCGAAGTCGATCCACCGCCCGGTTACGCCGGCTTGTCGCAACTCGGCATGGGCGTGCTGCAGAGCCTGCCCGGCGCACCCTTCGCACTCGACAGCGGATCCTTCGGGGCAGCGTTCGCCGTTGACGACACGCTTGCGATCAACCTTGACCTGCCGCTGGACCCCGAAGCCCCGCTGCTCTTCCTGCAGAAAACGGTGGGCAGCACCGCGGCCAGCCCCGGTGACTTCGTGCAGTACACGTTGCGCGTTGAGAATACCGGCGCCGTCGTGCAACCCCAGATAACCATTACCGACCTGCTACCGGTCGGCTTCCGCCTCGTGCCTGGCTCGACCTACGTCGACGATACCGCTGCACCCGAACCCATCGTGGGCGTGGACGGTCGTGCGGTCAGCTTCGACATTGGCGATCTCGATTCCGGCGACAGCGCGAGTATTCGCTACGTCACCGAAGTCACGGTCGGCGCCTCCGGCAAGACCGCGACCAACATCGCATTCGCCAACAGCACGATCGGCGTTCAGTCCAATGAGGCGAGCGCGACACTGCAACTCGTCGAGGAATTGTTTACCAGCAAGGCGATAATTGTCGGCCGCACCATCCTCGACAGTTGCGATGATGACGTCAGCAACGATCTCGAAGGCGTCGCCGGACTGCGAATCTACATGGATGATGGTCGCTACGCGATCACTGACGAGGGCGGGCGTTTCCATTTCGAGGGGCTCGATCCCGGCACGCATGTCGTGCAGCTCGACGCGGATACCGTGCCCGAGCACCTCGAACTGATCGACTGCCAGAGCAACTCCCGCTCTGCCGGTCGAAACTACTCACAGTTTGTAGATTTGCGCGCCGGCGGCTTGTGGCGGACCGATTTTCACTTGCAGAAGCGCCCATTGCCGACGGGTAATGTTGTGCTCGAACTCGATGGCGAACCGGTGGGCGCCGAGACGGTTCGCTACGAAATGAATCTCAGCGGAGGCGGTGTGCGCGTAGACAACCTTGTCGTTAACATCGTGTTGCCGCTAGGCCTGACCTACGTGCCGAATTCATCCGTTGTTGGCGGCACGCCCGGCGGCGAACCGGAACTGCGCGCCAACACCATCAGTTTCCGGCTCGGCGACAAGCCGGAAACCTGGAACGAAAGCATTCTGTTGGATGCGCGTCTGGACGATGACGCCGACGGTGAGCTGCTCGCCAATGCAGTTGCTACTTTTCGCCTGCCGAGCGGCGAGAACGGTCGCACCCCGCCCGCGAAGAAACAATTCGACTACCGGCCAGAGCTGAGTGAAACCCGTGCCATCACTTTCTCACCGCATTTCGCCACGCTCAGCGCGGAATTGACGGACAGGGACCGGCTCGAACTGAACGCGCTGATCGCCGATTGGCACGGCGGCAGCGACGTTATCCTGTCCGCCACCGGGCATACCGACGCGCACGCGATCAGACCGGGACATCCCAAGTTCGCCGACAACTACATGTTATCCGTAGCGCGTGCCACTGCGGTTGCGCGCTACATCGCGGGCAAACTCAATATTCCCGGTAAGCAACTGCGCGTCAGCGGGCGTGGCCCGGACGAACCGGTCGCCGACAACAGCACCAAAGCCGGCCGCGCCAGGAACCGCCGTGTCGATCTGCAGTTGCAAAGCCGGGTCCTGGTCAGCGCCGCGGAACTCGATGACGCGAGTGGCGGCATTGGTCGGGTTGAGACGCAGACTACCGGTACCTATGCCAGCGCCGCCGACGATGTGCACGATTTCGACACAGCGCAACCGGACGCAGCGGTATTCGCCGAACCCGGTTTTGTCGAGACCCTGCGTCCGGGCACGGCCTGGCTGGCACCGGCCACTGATTTCAGTCCACCGATCCCGAGCCTGAAGATCGCCATCCAGCATGCGCCGGATGCCGTCATTGCATTGTCGGTGAACGGCGTCGCGGTCGACCCGCTGAATTTCGTCGGCACGGAAGTCAACCGTGACAAGACCGTTGCGGTAAGCCGCTGGCGTGGCGTCGATCTCGAGGCAGGCGCGAACCAGCTTGCGGCGGTCATCAGCAACGCGGACCGCAAGCCGCTCCAGACACTGGAAACCAGCGTCCATTATGGCGGCGGCCCGGTCAGGGCCGTGTTCGACAGGGAAGCTTCGCGGCTGATCGCCGATGGCAAAACGCCGCCGGTTGTTGCGATCCGCTTATTCGACCGTTACGGCGAACCTGCGCGGCCGTCGACGATGGGCGCTTTTGCTGTGGATGCACCGTATCGTTCGCTCTGGGAAGTGGAGTCGCTGACCGA
>CAMYMP010000356.1:1333-4468 GCA_947259435.1 uncultured Woeseiaceae bacterium | reverse complement strand
CCCCGGTCGTGCCTGAGGTGTAACACAGCGCCGACGCGGCCCGTTCGTCCAACTCCGGCCACTGATACTCGCCCGGCTCGTCGCCGATCAGGGTCTCGTAGCAGTGCACATTCTTGAGCGAAGTCTCGGGCATGTGCGCTGCATCGGTCATGACGATGAATCCCTCGACCCCCGAGATCTTGTCGGCCAGCGCTTCGAGCAGCGGCACGAACATGACATCGGTCAGGATCCAGCGATCTTCCGCATGGTTGATAATGAAAACCAGCTGCTCCGGGAACAGCCGCGGATTGATCGTATGGCAGACAAAGCCCGAACCGCTGATGGCATAGTAGGCCTCGAGGTGCCGGTAGTCATTCCACGCCAGGGTCGCCACCCGATCGCCCTGCTCGAGTCCGAGTGTGCCGAGCGCGTTCGCCAGCTGCTTGGCCCGGCCAACGCATTCCCTGTAGGTGTAGCGATGGCGTGGATTATCGGCCGTCACCGAGACGATCTCCCGCCCGCCATGGTATTTCGCCGCGTGCTCCGCTATCGAGGAAATCAACAGCGGCGTGTTCATCATCAGACCTTGCATAACGTTCGTTCCCCAAAACAGACTGCCACCGTCAATTTAACAGAAAAGCCTTGCGAATCGTGCATCTACGCATATTCCGAAGGGGTCCGCCGGGCTTATTTTCCTGCGAACCGTGATATTCTTTCGGTCATAAAACGACGCCTCAGTCCGACGGCGAAAAGGGGAGAAAATGAAGAACGGAATTCACAAATCTGTGCAGCGCTTGCCGGCTTTCGGCGCCTTTGTGTCGCTTGCCGCTGCGGGGCTGTTGATCAGCGCTCCAGCCAGTGCCCAGGACGATGAGATGATCTTCGAAGAAATCGTCGTGACAGCGCAAAAGCGCGCGCAAGACATCATGGAAGTGCCGGTTGCGGTCAGCGCCGTCAGCGGTCAGCAGATCGTGGAGTCCGGCATAAAGGATGTGTTCGACCTGCAGCAGAACGTACCAAGTCTGACCATGACGCGCAGTCAGACAGCGACGACGACAGGTTTCTCGATTCGAGGCATCGGTTCAACGTCGAACAACTTCGGCGTCGAATCGTCCGTCGGACTGTACGTCGATGGGGTCTACCGGTCCCGGCAAAGTTCTCTGATCAATGAACTGATCGATGTTGAGGCGGTGGAAGTCCTGCGCGGCCCGCAAGGCACGCTGTTCGGTAAAAACACGCCGGCGGGCGCGGTTCAGGTCAGGACCGTGGCGCCGAGCCAGGGTCGTGACGCATTCGTCGACGTGACGGCTGGCGATTTAGGCTTGATCCGGGTCAGTGCTGCCGCAAACATGCCCATTAATGACGACTGGGCCTTCCGCGGCACGATATTTTCGTCACAGCGCGATGGCTACATCGATGACGTCAACCTCGGCAAAGACCTGTATAACGATCGCGACCGCATCGGCACCCGTTTACAGCTCGCCTACGAGCCATCCGACAGCTTCAACATGCGCATCATCGCCGACTACGCCGAGATCGACGAATCCTGCTGCGGCACGGTGACTTTGGTCGATGGCATCTTTAGTCGGGCTGGTTTGGCCGGTCTGCCTGCCATTGATGCGGACGATGTTGGTTCGGACGCTATACTGGGCGGCACGCCACTCGCAGGACCCAACGCTTTTACCGGGACGATATTTACTGATTTTCCCTACCCGCCGACATTCCTCGAAACCGTGTTCACCGGGAGCCCGGCGGGCACCCTTCCCGACCGCATCGTCACGAGATCCGGTAGCGACGATTACGTGACCGGTTATAACTTCGCCCCGCAATCGGAAAACGAGGACACTGGCCTCTCCGTCGAGTTCAACAAGACCTTCGACAACGGCATGACGCTGACATCAATCACGGCGTTTCGTTCGTTCGACACATTTGACAAGATTGATCTCGACTTTACGAACGCGCCTCTGGGCTTACGGATTAACGAAGCCGACCAGAGTTCATTTTCGCAGGAGCTCAGGCTGGCCGGTGAGTTTGGAACGGGCGGCAACTACGTCGTTGGCGCTTATTACTTCGCGCAAGAGATCGATCAGATCACGATAACCGACGGCGACACGCCGTTCATCGAGGGCTACCTGACTGCAGCCAGTGACTTTCAGGACATTATCGCTGCCGTCAATGGCGTGAACGGCACGGTCATCGACGCAATGGGCACGACACTTGGCGATCTCGGCTACCCGGTTGCGGGTACCGCGTTCCCATTCGGTTTGTCTTCGCGTGATGACATTCTGCAAGACCAGGACGGTTGGGCCGTGTTCGGCCAGGTCGATTTTCCGCTCGGTGACGACTTCATTCTGACACTCGGCGGGCGGTACACGGACGAGCAAAAAGACATAAGTGCCGCATATGTGCAGACCGTGCCGTTCACCGATCCGCCCAATTTTTCGGCGTTCGCTCTCGAGGCTTGCAGGCTGACGGCGTGCGACCCGAGCGTAGGGGCATTCGATCCGTTTCGTCCGGCCGAAGGACCGTTTCCAAGCACGCTCGACACGTTCCTGCCGTTTGGCGTTGACGGATGGGGATACTATCTCGTACAGCCGGTCTCGCCGCGGCCAGATCTCGACGAGACATTGAGCGACGACCAGTTCACGGGCAACGTCAAACTCACGTGGTTCCCAAGCGATACGACCATGGTGTACGCATCCTACTCCACGGGCTTCAAGTCGGGTGGCACGAATACCGAACGAATCGCCGCGCAGTTCACCTCACTGTTCGAGGCGGAAACATCGGAGTCTCTCGAAATCGGTTTCAAAGGCGATATCGGCCCCGTACGCATGGCGCTGACCTACTACGACAGTACGTTTGATAACTTCCAGGCGCAGAGCTTTACGGGCACCGGATTCAATCTGCAGAATGCGGGCGAGATCGAGAATTCGGGTTTCGAGACGGAGTTCCTGTGGCGCCCGTTCGACGGCACCGAAGTCCAGCTGATCTACACGCACAACGAAGCGGATTACAAATCGTTCCTGGCGGGAACGTGTTGGGACACCTACACGTTTCACACCGATATAGATGATCCCGGCCTGCCGGCAGGCTTCAATTCGTCGCTGGACCTCGAGATCTGCGATAAGTCCGGCAACCCGGTCGGTTACAACCCTG
>CAMYMP010000356.1:0-1295 GCA_947259435.1 uncultured Woeseiaceae bacterium | reverse complement strand
TATTCGAGCTTTTCGGAACAGTTCACCGATGGCGATCTGGATCCGTTCACGATCCAGCCGGATTTTGAGATCGTGAATGCGCGCATCGGCTTCAATTTCGAGAATCTCAACGGCAGCCTGACGATATGGGGCCGCAACATCACTGATGAACGCTACTTCGTGGGCAGCTTCGATGCCCCGGTTCAGGTCGGACGGATGAACGCGTACCCGTCCGAGCCATCAACGTTCGGCATTACGTTCCGCAAGAACTTCGACTAGGGTCAGCGGAAGAGGTTAGCTCACCATCGCGCTGCAGCCAGATCGGTACGATCTGGCTGCAGCGCGAAGCGCTCCTGTGCGTTTCGGGGGGTTATCCCTGTTTCCTGCGCGACCCGGGTCCCATGAAATACCAGGCGATGATGCCGATGAGCGGCAGGGCTGCGACGATGACGATCCAGAGCACCTTCTCGATCGTGCTGGCGGAACTGCCGAATATCTGAATAACCGCGTAGACCCAAATAGCCAGGTGTATCAGGCCGAATAATCCCAGGTCCCCCATATCGCTCTCCGTATTGTTGTATAAATGTGGTCCGCAGTCCGAATAATAAGAAGCGATCACCGCGATGACCAAGCGATTTGACAACATTCTCGAGACCGTTGGCAATACGCCGATCGTCAGGCTGAACAAGATCGGACCGAATAGCGTTAACGTCTTTGTCAAGATCGAGTCGTTCAATCCGATGGGCTCAGTGAAAGACCGGCTCGCCCTCGGCGTCATCGAAGACGCGGAGAAAAGCGGCGCATTGAAACCGGGCCAGACCGTCATCGAGGCAACGAGCGGCAACACGGGCATCGGCCTGGCGATGGTCTGTGCACAGAAAGACTACCCTCTGGTCGTTACGATGGCGGAGAGCTTCAGCCTCGAACGCCGCAAGATGATGCGTTTTCTGGGCGCGAGAGTTGTCCTGACGCCGGCCGCACTCAAGGGCAGCGGCATGCTGGCCAAGGCGGTCGAGCTTGCCGAGGAGCACGGCTGGTTTCTCGTACGCCAGTTCGAAAACGAGGCCAATGCCGACGCGCACTCGCGCACGACGGCGCCGGAGATCCTCAGCGCTTTCGAAGACGAGAAACTCGACTACTGGGTGACCGGCTTCGGCACGGGCGGGACTCTGAAGGGTGTGTCGCGGGTGTTGAAAGAAAAGAGTCCGCACACGAAAATTATTGTCTGCGAACCCGACAACTCGCCGATCCTCGGCAGCGGCATTCCGCAGGCGCGCGGAGATGACGGCTCGATAACAGAGAGCCATCCATTTTTC
>CAMYMP010000355.1 GCA_947259435.1 uncultured Woeseiaceae bacterium | reverse complement strand
GGCATACGATACTCAAGCCACCGCCTACACGCAAGGCCGATCACCCGGCCTTGCGGTCCGTCAAACCGAGGCTCTGCTGGCGAATGCGGTGGATCTCGTCGCGCAGGCGCGCGGCCTCCTCGAACTCGAGGTCACGAGCGTGCCTGAGCATCTGCTTCTCGAGTTTGGCAGCACGTTTCAAGAGCTGCTCGGGTGTCATTTTCTCGTATTGGGCGCCGTCCTCGGCAATCCGCCGGCGCCCGCGGCCAGGCACCGGATACGCCGCTTCCATGATGTCGGCGACCTGTTTCACGATGGTTGCCGGTCGGATGCCGTGTTTCTCGTTGTATTCAAGCTGTCGCTCGCGACGGCGATTGGTTTCATCGAGCGCCCGCTGCATCGAGCCTGTGATGTGGTCGGCGTACAGAATGGCGGTGCCGTGCAGGTGCCGTGCCGCGCGGCCTATCGTCTGGATCAAGGACCGTTCGGAGCGCAGAAAGCCCTCTTTGTCAGCGTCGAGAATGGCCACCAGCGATACCTCCGGCATATCCAGGCCCTCGCGCAACAGGTTGATGCCGACCAGCACGTCAAATGCCCCGAGTCGCAGATCGCGGATGATCTCGGTTCTCTCGACCGTCCCAATGTCCGAGTGCAGGTAGCGCACCCGTTTGTCGTGCTCCTGCAGATAATCGGTCAGATCTTCGGCCATGCGTTTCGTGAGCGTCGTAATCAACACGCGCTCGTCAGCGGCAACGCGTTTGGTGATTTCAGACAGAACGTCGTCAACCTGAGTCTTTGCGGGCCGAACCTCAACCCTCGGATCTACGAGCCCTGTCGGCCGGACAAGCTGCTCGACAAGGTTATCAGCGTGTTCGAACTCATAGTCACCCGGTGTCGCCGATGTGTATATGGTCTGCGGCGCCAGCCTCTCGAACTCGTCAAACCTGAGCGGCCGGTTGTCGAGTGCGGATGGCAGACGAAAGCCAAATTCGACGAGCGTCTCTTTGCGCGAACGATCACCTTTGTACATGGCGCCGAGCTGCGGGACCGTGACGTGACTTTCATCGATGACCAGGATCGCATTGTCCGGCAAATAGTCGAACAGACACGGCGGCGCTTCTCCGGCCTCGCGGCCCGACAAATAGCGCGAGTAATTCTCGATTCCGGAACAGTAACCAAGCTCCTTTATCATCTCTAAATCAAATAAAGTTCGCTGTTCAAGTCTTTGAGCTTCAAGCAGTTTTTCGTTCTTTCTAAGGTAGTCGAGGCGGTCCTTCAATTCGACCTTGATCAGCTCACATGCCTCCAGCAGCTTGTCGCGCGGCGTCACGTAATGCGTCTTCGGGAAGATCGTGAGCCGTGCTACGCGGGCGGTGACTTCGCCGGTCAGCGGATCGAAATACGACAGTGACTCGATTTCTTCGTCGAACAACTCGATGCGCACGGCATCGCGGTCTGACTCGGCCGGAAAAACGTCAATGACGTCGCCACGAACCCGGTAGGTACCCTGGGACAGGTCCAGCTCATTGCGCTGGTACTGCAGTTCGGCAAGCCGCCGCAAGATGCTGCGCTGATCGATCCGGTCGCCACGTACGAGGTGCAGCACCATGCTGAAATAAGCCTCGGGGTCGCCGAGCCCGTAAATCGACGATACGGTCGCGACGATTATGGCGTCGGGTCGTTCGAGCAGCGCTTTGGTGGCCGAGAGGCGCATCTGCTCGATGTGCTGATTGATCGACGCGTCTTTTTCGATGTAAGTGTCCGAGCTCGGCACATAGGCCTCGGGCTGATAGTAGTCGTAATAGGACACAAAGTACTCGACAGCATTGCGAGGAAAGAACTCGCGCATCTCGCCGTACAGTTGCGCCGCCAGCGTCTTGTTCGGCGCAAGGATGATGGCTGGCCGCTGCAGCCGCTCTATTACGCTGGCAATAGTAAAGGTCTTGCCCGATCCCGTTACTCCCAGCAGTATCTGGCGCGCCAACCCGTCATTGAGGCCTTCGACGAGGCCGGCTATTGCTCCGCCCTGGTCCCCGGCCGGCTGAAAACTCGATTCCAGGATCAACCGATCGCGGTCCGCAGCTGTCGTTTTCTTTGGCAGTTGTGTCGTTTCGCGTACCATATTTGTCAGTTGCGCGGAGGCAAACGAGTGAGTTTATCAGTTTCGAAACGCATGTCGCGGGTCAAGCCGTCGCCGACCGGTGCCGTATTGGCGCTCGCGGTCGAACTCCAGGCCGCCGGTCGCGACATCATCAGTCTCGGCGCGGGTGAGCCCGACTTCGACACGCCGCAGCAGATCAAGGATGCCGCAATCAGCGCGATCCAGGCCGGTGCAACCACGTACACGCCGATTGATGGCACGGCTGGACTCAAAGCTGCTATCCAGCGGAAGTTCCTTCGCGACAACGATCTGGCTTATGAGCCAGCGCAAATCGTTGTCACGGCCGGCGCGAAACAAGCATTGTTCAATCTCTGCCTGAGCCGGCTCGGACCCGGTGACGAGGCAGTCATACCATCGCCCTACTGGGTTTCATACCCGGACATGGTTTTGCTTGCAGAAGCAGAACCCGTGATTATCGAAGCGGGCATCGAGGAGGATTTCAAGATTAGCCCCGCCCAACTCGACGCGGCCATTAGCGACAAAACACGCCTGTTCATACTCAACAGCCCATCGAATCCGACCGGCGCGAGCTATGACGACGGCGAACTCAGAGCTCTGGGCGAGGTCCTCGAGTCCCATCCACAGGTTGTCATTGCCGCTGACGATATCTACGAGCCCATTCATTGGGCCGATAACCCTTTTGTAAGTTTTGCAACGGCTTGCCCGTCATTGACCGAACGCACAGTCACCGTAAACGGCGTCTCCAAAGCCTATGCGATGACCGGTTGGCGTATTGGCTATGCGGCGGGACCCTTGGAACTGATCGGGGCCATGAAAACCATTCAGAGCCAGAGTACGTCGAATCCTTGCAGCGTGTCGCAGGAAGCAGCTCAGGCGGCCCTCGACGGGGACCAGGGCGTCGTTGCCAGGATGGCGGCCGAGTACCGCGCCCGTCACGATTATCTCGTCGCAGCACTAAACGAGATACCGGGCTTCGAATGCCGTCCCGGAGAGGGCACGTTTTATGCGTTTCCCCGCGTCACCGGGACGCTCGA
>CAMYMP010000354.1 GCA_947259435.1 uncultured Woeseiaceae bacterium | reverse complement strand
GTCGATCTTCACCCATGATCTCGAGCCCGGCATCTATGACGATCCGGATTTTCTCGAAGTCATCAAACGTCTGGTTCTGTCACAAGCCTACGCGCGCATTCGGGTATTGATTGCAGACCCGACGCGCGCGATCAAGAATGGCAATAATTTCGTTCACCTGGGTCGACGCCTGAATACGTATATCGAATTCCGGCACGTCCGCGAGGACCTGCGAACACACGCCGAGTCATTTTGTATCGCGGATGAAACTGCTCTTGTTTATCGCCTGCAGGCCAGCCGCTGGGAAGGCATCGCCGATACGTACGAGCCGGCGGATGCGAAACTGTACGGCAAGATGTTCGACGAAATCTGGCTCGCAAGTGAAGTGGAATTGGAATTCCGCCAACTAGGCATCTAAGAAAAAGGCGGGCAATGAAGCCCGAAATGTCTATGTATCCAACAGACCTGACAGTGTCCGCTGTCGTTGAAAACAGTGGCAAGTACCTGCTTGTCGAGGAGCGCGCCATGGGCCAGATAGTCCTGAATCAGCCCGGCGGCCATATCGAAGCAGGCGAATCGCCCGAAGCCGCGGTAGTTCGCGAAGCGCTCGAGGAAACCGGTTGCCATGTTGCGTGTGGCGAACTGGTGGGCGTCTACCTTTGGATTCAACCGCAAACGCGGCAACAATTCCTGCGCCTCGTTTTTGCCGCCGAGTTCCTGAGCTGCGACGAGGATCGCCGACTGGACGACGGTATCATTGCGCGCCGCTGGATGACGCGCGACGATCTCGAAGGCAGCCGCAACCGCATTCGCACTCCGGTCGTACTGCGCTGCGTGCACGACTACGAAGCCGGACGGCGCCAGTCGGACGGCCTTCTATCCGGCATGCTGCCGTTGCAGCAGAATGTCGACGCCGTACTAGCGAACGCCGACCTGGTTTAGCCACTTTACCCATCGAGCGAGTGCCACGGGTCACGGGATCGACCGGGGCATTGCTCATCTTCATGGCTCGGCTCGCTTCGCTGCGCTTTACTTCCGATGAACAACGCCCCGCCCGCTCCCTTGGTAGAATCTCCCTCCTATGGAACGCGATCTTAATAATCGTAGGGTAATTCTGGGTTTGTCCGGCGGGGTCGACTCGGCCGTGGCCGGCGTATTGCTGAAAGAAGCCGGCGCCGACGTCGAAGCCTTGCACATGAGCAACTGGGAAGACGAGGACGGCTATTGCACAGCTGCCGAAGACCTTCAGGACGCGCGTAACGTCTGCGAGCAACTGCGGATCCCGCTGCATCATGTGAACTTCGCCAAACAGTATCGCGACCGCGTGTTCGAGTATTTTCTCGACGAGTATCGTGCCGGACGCACGCCGAATCCGGACGTCCTGTGTAATCGTGAAATCAAGTTCGGCGTGTTTCGCGACTATGCGAAGCGGCTCGGCGGTGAGCTGCTGGCCACGGGCCATTATGCGCGCACAGCAATAGTTGCCGGCCAGGCAGTGCTGCTGAAAGCAGCAGACCTGAACAAGGACCAGAGCTACTTCCTGCACGCGGTCAGCGCCGAGGCTTTGCAGGAAACCGTTTTTCCGCTCGGTGAATTGCCGAAAGACGCGGTGCGCAGAATCGCGCGCGAACGCGGCCTCGCTGTGCACGACAAGAAAGACAGTACCGGCATCTGTTTTATCGGCGAGCGCCCGTTCCGTGAGTTTTTGAGCGCCTACTTGCCTGCGAACCCTGGCCCGATCCGCACGCCCGACGGCCTCGAGGTTGGACGACACCACGGTCTGATGTATTACACACTTGGACAAAGGCAAGGTCTCGGCATCGGCGGCCGCCAGGATGCGGCGGACGAGCCCTGGTATGTTGTCGACAAGGACATCGGCCAGAACGTACTGATCGTTGCTCAGGGCAATACGGATCTGCTGCTGAGCGGCAGCCTCGTCGCGACGGACCCGAGCTGGATTGGTCCGCCGCCGGGCGAGATCGACAGCGGCTATCGTTGCATGGCAAAAATCCGCTACCGTCAGGATGATCAGCCGTGCCGGGTCGAAACCGCCCCTGCGGGCACGCTGCGAGTTGTCTTCGACGCGCCGCAGCGCGCCGTTGCGCCAGGCCAGTTTGTCGTATTTTATGCTGGCGAACGCTGCCTCGGCGGTGCAGTAATCGATCAAATCAACAGGCCCCAACTCGCACGTTCGGCTATAATGCGGCCGCCCATTGACCTGGCGGGTCACGGTTAACAACGACATTCCCGGAGAAAACGCAATGAAGGACAGCTTCGGCGCACGTTCGACGCTTGCTGTCGATGGCGACAGTTTTGAAGTATTTCGCCTCGACGCGGTAAAAGAAGGACACGTAGAGCAACTGCCCTACTCACTCAAAATCCTGCTGGAAAATCTGCTGCGCCACGAAGATGGCCGCGACGTCACCCGAGACGATATTCTGGCCCTCGCAAACTGGGACCCGAAGGCCGAGCCCAGCACCGAGATTTCCTTTACGCCGAGCCGCGTCATCCTGCAGGATTTCACGGGGGTGCCGGCCGTCGTTGATCTGGCCGCCATGCGCGATGCCGTGGTCAAACTCGGCGGCAGCGCGGACAAGATTAATCCTCTGTCGCCTGCAGAGCTCGTTATCGATCACTCGGTTCAGGTCGATAACTACGGCGCTGCTAACGCTCTGGACCTGAATAACAAAATCGAGTTCAGCCGCAACAAGGAACGCTACTCCTTCCTGCGCTGGGGACAATCGGCATTTGAGAACTTCCGGGTCGTACCGCCGAATACGGGCATCGTCCATCAGGTGAATCTCGAATACCTGAGCCGCGTCATCTTCGACGCGGACAGGAGCGGTACCCGCAGCGCTTATCCTGACACTGTCGTCGGTACCGATTCGCACACGACGATGATTAACGGCCTCGGTGTGCTTGGCTGGGGCGTCGGGGGCATCGAGGCCGAAGCCGCGATGCTCGGCCAGCCCATTACCATGCTGATCCCGCACGTCATCGGCTTCAAGCTGACCGGTACGCTCAAGGAAGGCACCACGGCGACGGACCTCGTACTGACCGTCACTGAAATGCTGCGTGAGAAAGGCGTCGTCGGCAAGTTCGTCGAGTTCTTCGGCGACGGACTGGCGCAGCTGCCGCTCGCCGATCGCGCAACCCTCGGCAACATGTCACCTGAATTCGGCTCCACCTGCGCAATCTTCCCGATCGACGGCGAGACCATTCGCTATCTCGAGCTGTCGGGCCGCGAGGCCGGTCACATCAAGCTGATCGAGGCATACGCCAAGGAACAGGGGCTTTGGCGCCACGATGGCGAAGCAGACGCGCTTTACACCGACACGCTCGAACTCGACATGAATACGGTCGAGCCGAGCATCGCCGGACCGAAGCGGCCCCAGGACCGCATTGCGCTCAGCGTTGCCGATACCACCTACGAGAAGCACCTCGCCGCCGCGGTTGCGAACCGCAAGTCTGGCGGCACGGCAACTGCCAAGCTTGACGGTAAAGATGTCGAAATTCGTGACGGTGCAGTACTCATCGCCGCGATTACAAGTTGCACCAACACATCCAATCCGGCCGTCATGGTTGCTGCAGGCTTGCTGGCAAGAAATGCCCATAAGAAGGGCCTGAAAACCAAACCTTGGGTAAAGACCAGTCTTGCGCCCGGATCGAAAGTCGTCACAGATTATCTCGAGAAATCCGGACTTCTCGACGACCTCGACGCTCTGGGCTTCTACACGGTTGGCTATGGTTGCACGACCTGCATCGGTAATTCGGGCCCGCTCAAGCCGGAGATTGAAGCGGCGGTAAAAGCCGGCGATATCATTGGCACGAGTGTTCTGTCGGGCAACCGTAACTTCGAAGGCCGAATCCACGCGCTGGTACGCATGAACTTCCTGGCCTCACCACCGCTGGTCGTCGCGTATGCGCTTGCCGGTAATCTTGACGTCAATCTTCTCAACGACCCGCTCGACGAGGACAAGGACGGCAACCCGGTCTATCTCAAGGATCTCTGGCCGAGCCAGAAAGAGATTCACGAGACAATTGCTGCAAACATCGACTCCAACATGTTCAAGTCCAGTTATGAAAGTGTTTTTGCAGGCGATGCAAACTGGAATGCCATCCGCTCTCCCGAAGGCGAAATCTACAGCT
>CAMYMP010000353.1 GCA_947259435.1 uncultured Woeseiaceae bacterium | reverse complement strand
GAGCCGCTGTTGTCGAAGGTAGACGCGCTGTCACCGCGCGAGCGGCTGCTAGTGCTGGCGACTTGCCTGGTCTTGATTGCGATGCTGTGGCACATGCTGCTGATGCAGCCGCTCGCCAAACGCGCGAGTCAGTCGCGCGCGGAACTGACGGTGCTCGAAGAAAGCATATCGGTGGCAAACAGCAGCCTGGAAGATCAGATTCTGCAGCTTGCCGGCGGCGGCGAGCAGCAGCGTTCGCGCATAGCATCCCTGCGCAACCGAATTGACGAGATCAACGCAACGCTGGGCAACCATGCGGCTGAACTGATTGATCCATCCGAAATGGCCCGCGTACTCGAAGGCGTTCTTAAAGAACAAGCCCGTCTGAAGCTGGTGCGTATCCGCAATACCTCACCCGAATTCCTCTCAACGGACGGCGACGATAGCGGGGTCACCTTTTATCGACATGGCCTCGAAATCGAGGTCGAGGGCAGCTACATCGCCTGCCTCGAGTACCTGAATGCGATTGAGTCGCTGCCGTGGAGGCTCTATTGGCAAGTGCTTGAACTGGACGTCATCGAGTATCCGCGCAACCGTATCCGCATTGAGGTGAGCACACTGAGTCTGGATGAGGAGTGGATCGGTGCATAAGCGAATCAACAAACTGGTCATCCTGATGCTGCTGCTGACGGGCCTCTCTGGCCTCAGCCTCGCGGATGAATTTTTGCGAGATCCGACGCGTCCGTATGTGCCTGACGCACTCGGCATAAGCGATGCGCCGCGCTTTGCAGTCAATGCCATCATCGTTTCATCAAAGCGGCGAGTCGCGATCGTCAACGGTCGACGCGTGGGTGTCGGCGGTTCGGTGGAGGGCAGCACTGTCATCGCAATTGAGAAAGACCATCTGATCCTGGAGAAGGACGGCGAGCGCATCACGGTCGGCCTGAACGAGAGGCCGTTGCGCCGATGAAGATCATTGGAGAACACAACTCATGTTTATGAAAACTCTGATCGTGAGCGCTTCGCTCATTGCCCTGAGCGGCTGCGACGCGCTGATGCCAACGCGCGAATCGGCACCTGCCCGGGGCGACGTAACGCGTGGCAGCATCGAGACGGCGTTGGAGGATGCCTCCACGACCCCGCCGCCCGCAGAAGTGGCCCCGCCACAGGCTGCTGAGCCAGCGACGCCGATGCCGGTAAGGCCGCCGGAGGAGCGTTTCGACCTCAACAGCGAAGACACGCCTGCGCAGGCTTTCTTCATGGCGCTCGTCGATCAGACACAGAACAACATCGTTGTGCATCCCGAAGTCACCGGCTCCATCTCACTGCAGCTGCAGGACGTGACTGTCGGAGAGGTTCTCGAGCTCGTTAGTGAAGTCTATGGCTATTCCTTTCGCCGCGGTCCCGCAGGCTACGTTGTCTTTCCGGCGACGCTGCAGAGCCGGATATTCCAGATTAACTACCTCAACCTGCAGCGCTCCGGCGTATCGCGTACGCGCGTGAGCTCGGGTCAGGTCAGTGAGGCAAGACAGAGCGGTCGGCAAAACAACAGTGCCCTCGTCGGCGGGATGGGTAACCAGTCGTTCGACAGCTCCTCACAGGACATGCAGCAGATCAGCGGCTCCGGTATCGAAACCAGTTACGAGGCCGATTTCTGGACCGAGCTGCAGGACACGCTGGAGCAAATGATCGGCGACGCTGAAGGGCATCAGGTGGTCGTCAACTCTCAGACCGGCGTTATTGTCGTCCGCGCGATGCCTGACAAGCTTCGCAGCATCGGTGATTACCTCGAAGCGATTCAGGATATTGCGCAACGCCAGGTGGTGCTGGAAGCCAAGATCGTCGAGGTTCAGCTCAGCGACGGTTACCGGTCGGGCATTAACTGGGTCGCCGTTGCGCAGAACAGCGGCGGCGATACCTACACGTTCGGACAAAATGCGCCGCCACCGGGCTATACCGGCGACCCGAGCGACCTCGGCGGTGCGCCGATTACCGTGGAGCCAGGTAGCACGGTTTCAGGGTTCCTGTCATCGACACTGGGTGGAGCATTCACGATGGCCTTCGATATCGGTGACTTCAATTCGTTCCTGGAACTGTTGTCGGAGCAGGGCGATACGCGCGTTCTGTCGAGTCCTCGGGTGTCGACGCTCAATAACCAAAAAGCCGTAATCAAGGCAGGTACCGACGAGTTTTTCGTTACGGACGTGTCCAGTAATACAGTCACGGGCACTTCGTCTACCACCTCCAGGGATGTCGAGTTGACGCCGTTCTTCTCCGGCATAGCCCTGGACGTAACGCCGCAGATCAGTGCGGATGGTGAAGTGACGCTGCATATCCACCCGACGGTCAGCGAGGTTACTGATCAACAAAAGGTCCTGACGGTGTCGGGCGAGACCGATACGCTGCCGCTCGCATTCAGCGAGATTCGCGAGTCCGACAGCATCGTCAAAGCCCGCAGCGGGCAGATCATCGTGATCGGCGGTCTGATGCGCAATTCAATGAGCGACGAGAATTTCGGGGTGCCGGGCCTGAGCATAATCCCGGGTGTTGGCCGCCTTTTCAGGAGCAAGCGTTCGGTGGAAAGAAAGACCGAGCTTGTGATCCTGCTTAAACCCATCGTTATCGACAGCGATGACACCTGGACAAAAATGGCAGGCGACTCGTTGGAGCGAATCAAGGGCGGTTCCGGAACCTAAGGGCACGAGCAGAACATGAGTAAACCGAGCGCTGTTGTATCGAAAATGTCTCGCCGCAAGAAGTTGCGGCTCGGAGAACTGTTGCTGGAAGCCGGCGCAATTACGCAGGACCAGCTCGAGCAGGCGCTGACGCTGCAAAAGCAGAGCGGGCACAAGCTCGGTCGGGCGCTTACCGAAGTCGGCGCGATCGAAGAGAGCGAGCTCTACAAGTTTCTGGCCAAGCGCCTGGAGACTGCGCGCGCTCGTGCTCAAGCAGGAAAAAGAGGGTTTGCTGGTTGGCATGGCAGATCCCACCGATATTTTTGCGCATGACGAGCTGAAGCGACTGCTCGGCACGACCGTGAACATTGCGTTGGTGAACGAATCAGAACTGCTGCGCACGATCGATATCATGTACCGGCGCACGGATGAAATTAATGCTCTTGCGGCGGAGGTAAAAGAAGACCTCGGTGAGGCGCGCATTGATATCGACGAGCTGACAGCGGACGAAGATTCGGCCGAAGCGCCAGTCATCAAGCTGCTGCAGTCCATGTTCCGGGACGCGGTGCAGGTCAGCGCATCGGACATTCACATCGAGCCCGACGAATTCGTGCTGCGGATTCGGCAGCGTGTCGATGGCGTGCTGCAGGAACATGTCATCGACGGACGCGGCGTTGCGAGTGCACTCGTGACTCGCCTGAAACTAATGAGCGGGCTCGACATATCGGAAAAGAGGCTGCCTCAGGACGGACGCTTCTCTGTCCGTGTGAATGAGACGACACTGGATATCCGCGTATCCACGTTGCCGGTTCAGTTTGGCGAGTCAATCGTGCTGCGGCTGCTGGATCACTCGGCCAATCTGCTCAGTCTCGAAAAACTCGGAATGCCGAAGGACGTACTGGAGCGTTTCTACCGCATGATCGAGCGACCGTCCGGCATGGTCCTCGTGACAGGACCGACCGGCAGCGGCAAGACCACGACGCTCTACTCGGCCCTGAACTACGTCAATAAACCCGCGACAAAAATAATCACGGTCGAAGACCCGGTTGAATATCGGCTCGAGCGTGTCAATCAGGTCCAGGTGCACGCGCGTATCGGCCTGGATTTCGGCCGCGTGCTGCGCACAGCGTTGCGTCAGGACCCGGACATTATTCTGGTTGGCGAAATGCGTGACCGCGAGACGGTCGATATCGGTCTGCGCGCCGCGATGACAGGACACCTCGTCTTCTCGACCCTGCACACGGTCAATGCGATGGCTACCGCAAGCCGCCTGCTGGACATGGGTGCGCCAGGGTATCTGATCGGTGCTGCGTTGCAGGGTATCGTCGCGCAAAGACTGGTGCGGCGCGTTTGCGAGAGTTGCGCCGAACCGATCGAGCTGTCGCCGGGGCAAAGCACCTGGCTGAAAGCACAGGTGGGAGCCAAGGGCTCCGCCAAGCTCGAATTTAAACGCGGGCGCGGCTGCAATTACTGCCAGCTCACCGGCTACCGTGGGCGCATCGGCGTTTACGAAATGCTGGAGATGGACAACGGGCTCACCGATGCGTTACGCCGTGAAGACCTGGGCGAATTCGTGTCGCTGGCAGCCAAGAAACGCAGTTACGTACCACTCGTCAACTGCGCGCTGGACTATGCCATTGAGGGTGTGACGTCTCTCGAGGAAGTGATTCGTATTGCCGGCGGTCTCGACGGCGACGACGAGACCGTTGTTAATGAAATTGTGGCGGGCGAAGGTGCGCACCCCGATGGCTGAATTCGCTTACAAGGGACGATCAGCCAACGGCGCGCTAATAACCGGCAAGCTGTATGGCAACTCTGCCGATGCGGTCGCCGGACGTCTCGTCAGCATTGGCGTCACGCCGGTCGAGATTCGTGACCTGACCACCACGGGCAGCCTGACGATGTCGGACCTCGTCGCGCGTTACAGCGGCGGTCAACCGACGACCAAGGACCTGGTGCTGTTCTGCCGCCAAATGCACACGATTACGCGCACCGGACTTCCGCTGCTGCGCGGGCTGACGGGGCTGATGCAGACAACCCACAATCAGGTCCTGAAATCTGCGCTGGTCGAGGTGATCGCGAGCCTAGAGTCAGGCCGCGAACTCTCGAAATCAATGCGGGCCCATCCGACGATCTTTTCACCCCTGTTTGTGAATCTGATCGAAATCGGCGAGGCCACCGGCACGCTCGATGTCGCATTTCAACGGCTGTACGAATACCTGAGCATGGACCAGGAGGTGCGCGACCGCGTCAAGTCGGCGATACGTTACCCGGTAATCGTGCTGATCGCGATTGCGATCGCACTTGCCATTATCACGGTTTTCGTGATCCCGAATTTCGCACCGATATTTCGCACCCTGGGCGACGATATCCCACTGCCGACCCGAATCATCATGGGCGTCTCGAATTTCGCCGTTAACTACTGGATGGTTGTGCTTGGCGCCGGCGCCATTATCGTCGTGGCCGCTATGGCGTACGTTAAGTCCGAGGCCGGTCGAATGCGCTGGGACAGGTGGAAACTCAGTATTCCCGTAACCGGAATAATCATGCGTAACGCTGCGCTGTCAAGGATAACGCGTTCACTGGCTGTGTCGCTGAGTGCCGGGCTGCCAATCAACGAAACCCTGCGCACGGTGTCGGCGTCGATCGGCAATAACTGGCTCGGCCAAAAGATGTCGCTGCTTAGCACGGGCATAGAACGTGGCGAGTCGTTGTCGAGCACGGGGGCCAAAAGCGGTTTATTCACACCGCTGATACTACAGATGATCGCGCTGGGCGAGGAAACCGGCGCGTTGCCTGAACTCCTGGAAGAATCGTCAGACTTTTACAAACGTGAAGTGGACTACGATCTCGACAATCTCAGCGCGGCGATCGAGCCGATACTGATCGTCTCGGTCGGCGCCGTGGTGCTCGTGCTCGCGCTCGGCGTGTTCCTGCCGATGTGGGACAT
>CAMYMP010000352.1 GCA_947259435.1 uncultured Woeseiaceae bacterium | reverse complement strand
AAAAATGGCTGCGCGGTCGCCGTGCCGCGAGTCGTGCCCACCCTCGGCGGCGCCGCCATGACAGCCACAAGCAGCGCGGATGCCGAGCACGCTCTGCGTGTCGTCACCTATCTGCCCGGGCGCCCGCTCGAGGATATCGAACCCGATGCGATGCTTGCGCGACAACTCGGCCGCTGTCTGGCCGAAATTGGTATTGCGTTACGTGGTTTCGAGCATCCCGGGGACAGCCAGCCGCTCCTCTGGGACATGCGGCGAGCTGCCGAACTGCGGCATCTCCTGCAGCACATTGCGGATGCGGAGCTCCGCGCCGAAATTCGTAATAGCCTGGACGGTTTCGCAAGCAATGCAGCACCCAGGCTCGATGCGTTGCGGTCTCAGGTCATTCACAACGATCTTAACCCGGGCAATGTTCTCGTCACGGCGAAAATGCCGGCATCGATCGCAGGTGTTATCGATTTCGGCGATATGATTCGGGCGCCGCTAATTATCGACGTCGCCGTTGCGGCAGCGTATATGCGAAGCGATGACGATGATGCGCTGGCAATGCTGATGTCTTTCGTTAGCGGCTACGACTCCATCACGCGACTCGAAGATATCGAACTGGAGCTGCTTTACGATCTCGTGCGCGCGCGCCTTGCCACGACGCTGACGATCCTGCACTGGCGATTGTCAGTGCGAGGAGCGACGGATGCCTATGCGATCGAGTCGCTGCAAGGCGGTGCAAGCGCGGCCCGTTTCCTGAACAGGATCAATCGGCTGTCCCGAAGCGAGGTCACGACTCGCCTGCACGCCTGCCGCAACCCGGATTCTGGCTAGCGCCCGAGCTCCTGCCGGGCCACGCGGCGGCGTTTCGCCAATAAAGCTATATAAATCAATAGCGTAGTTCGTGTATGGCCAGGTGATGCGGGCGGCGGGTGCGCATTTTGCGTCATTCAGCCCATCGCCGGTGGCCGCACACTCCGAAAGCTGTGGATCAGGTCCCAGAAATCAACGGCTTAGCAACCTAGAATTGCAGGGATTTCGGCAGTTTCAGCAGGATTTTATGAGTTTCAACACCATCCTTGCCCTGCTCTTGATATTCAGTGCCGCATGCTACCTTGCGATGGGCCTGCGCCTTGTCACGTCCAAGCGGCATGTGGGCACGATGCCGATTGGAGTTTTGTTTCTAATCATGGGCGTCTGGGTTGCCGGCGGTGCGATCGAGCTGGCGTCGTTGACGTTCTTTCAGTTTTCCATTGGACGCACGCTGCATTTTGTCGGAACCGCGTTCTTACCGGTTGCCGCTTACTTCTGCTTTCGCGAGTACACCGGTCGCAGTACCTCAATTCATCGGGTCACGATGATGCTGATCATTCCGATCGTTTCGGTTTCGCTCGCGGCAACGAACATCCATCACGAGTTCATGTGGTACCTGCCTGTCGCGAACAGCGCAGGCGAGTACCTCACGCGGCCTGCAGAATGGGGGCCTTGGTTTCTGTACGTACACGCGCCGTACAGCTATGTCGTGATGGGTGCTGCCCTATTGACTCTGCTGGTGCAAAGTTCAGCGGTCGCGCGGTCGCACCGGCGCGGTCTGTTCCTGTTGGTCGCTGCCTGCATTGGCCCGCTGACGGCGACGCTGGCCTATGATTTCGGATTCGGCCCGAATACGATTTCATACGTGCCGATCGTGTTCACGCTCATGCTGCCGATCTATGCCTGGCTCATTCTCGGTGAGCAGATCGTCGAATTCACGCCGCTCGCCTATGAGACTGTGTTTCAGAATATGCAGGATCCCGTTGTCGTCGTGGATGATCAGGGGCGGATCATCGGCCTGAATCAGCGCGCCGAAAAAATGCTGGAAATCACCGAGACCGGTGCGCTACTCGAACCGTTGAAACAGTTACTGGGCGACGACTCGCCCGAAGTTTTCGAGGCCCTGGAGACCGGCGAACCGAAGAAAATAATGACAGCGACGGGGCGCTTTCTGCACGTGCAGGTGTCGCCTATGGCCTCTTACCAGCCGTCTCTGCGCGAGGGCAAAGTGTTGATGTTTCGTGACGTCAGCGATGTCGAAAACGCCCAGGCCGAGGTCAGGGCAAGCGAGAAACTGCTGCGAACACTCATCGATCATTCCGTAAACGGCATCCTCCGTATGCGCTGGGAGCATGAGGACGGGCAAGACTACAGACAACTTCGCTGCATTTTTGCCAATGCAATGGCCGGCCGGTTCCTGAACGCAGAGCGCGATGAATTGATTGACTGCAGCGGCGAACAAATCGTCAAAATCGCGACCAATGCGATGAGTGACGCCGAAGCCGGCGATGTCATCAGCGACTTTCGCAGAGCCACAGACGCAGGAGAAAGCATGGACGTGGAAGTCAATCATGTCTCCGAAAGCTCGAACAAGTGGTTGCGCATGATCTGCGAGCCATTTGGTACCGACATCGCCATGACGTTCGTTGACATCACCGACGGCAAAGCAAAAGAGCAACACATGGAGTCGATCGCGCGATCTGATCCGCTGACCGGTGTACTGAATCGGCGCGGTTTCGAGCGGGATGCTTCGAAGCGAATGTCGGATAGCCCGGACGACGCAACCGGCGCGCTGTTGTTTATCGACCTCAATGAGTTCAAGCAGATCAACGACAGCAAGGGTCACGAAATGGGCGATCAGCTGCTCAGGATCGCCGCTCAGCGCCTGCGCAAGAGCCTGCGTTCCTGTGACATCATCGGCCGCCCGGGTGGCGACGAGTTCGTTGCATTGGTTCCGGATGTCTCCGCGGAGGTTGCAGACCGGCTCGCCAATCGATTGGCGATGGCGCTCGAAGAACCTTACATGATTGGCGAGGACACGCTGAGCTGTGCCGCGAGCATTGGTCTCGCGCTGTACCCGGAGAATGCGAATACGCTGACCGGCCTGTTGCGCGAGGCTGACCAGGCCATGTATCGCGCCAAGGCAAGGTGTCGGGGCGTCTCTAATATCCGCAGCGCCGATCTTCTCGAAAAAGCCATGTAATATTCGGGCGCCTTCTCCGGTCTGAAGAGCAGACTGATGAGGAATTAGGCGAGATGTGGCAATCCTTTGCTGTTTTTTTTGATCCCCGTTCGACCATTCTGGGCGCACTGGGCACGATGATGTTGCTGAGCCTGGCCAGCAGCATGTCCGG
>CAMYMP010000351.1 GCA_947259435.1 uncultured Woeseiaceae bacterium | reverse complement strand
CAGTGCGCCCATATACATAACGAGCACTTGGTGACTGATGGCGCGCACGACGGACAGGTCGTGTGTGATGAAAACGATCGCCAGGTCGCTGTCGACCTGTACCTCGCGCAGCAGCGCCAGAATTTGTTCGCGCACCGTGCCGTCGAGCGCGGCGACCGCCTCATCGCATACAAGCACCTTCGGCTTGAGAATCAATGCGCGCGCAATCGCAACCCGCTGCGCCTGGCCGCCCGACAATTCGTGAGGGTAGCGCGCCAGATACTCCTCGCCGAGTCCGGTGCTCTCGAGAATTGCTGATACTTTTTGTTCCCGGTCAGCTGATGACAATTCCGGCTCGTGCACCAGCAGCGGCTCGGCAACGATGTTCGCGACGCGCATCTGCGGATTCAGCGACCCAACCGGGTCCTGAAACACGAGCTGCATGCCGCGCCTTACAGCTGTTGGCCTGTGCTGCACAGGCCCGTGCAGCGCCGCCCCGCAAAACACGACGCGCCCCGACTGCATTGGTATCAGCCCGAGCACGGCCCGCACGAGGCTGGACTTGCCGGAGCCGGATTCGCCGACAACGGCCACCGTCTGGCCGGCTTGAACTCTCAGATCAACATCGCGCACGGCCTGCAGCCTGCCGTGGCCAGTTTCCCGGTAGCTGACAGACGCGGCTTCGATTTGCAGCAGCTCCTCGCCGGTTGAGGCCAACGGGATATTTGTCGTATCCAGTCGCGGCGCAGCCGCCAGGAGCCGCGCCGTATGTGCATGCTGGGGCCGCGCAAAAACGTCACGCGTCGCGCCCTGCTCCACGAGTTCGCCACGCTGCAACACGAGCATGCGCTCGCAGTGGCCGGCGACGACACCAAGATCATGCGTGATAAGCAAGAGCGCGGTGTCCGCGCGAATTTCCTCGAGTAGCTCGAGTATCTGCGCCTGTACCGTGACATCGAGCGCCGTCGTGGGCTCGTCGGCGATAAGCAGCGCCGGTTGGGCAATCAATGCGGACGCGATCATCGCACGCTGGCGCATGCCGCCTGACAGCTGGTGCGGATACGCCCGGTACTGTCGTTCCGGGTCCGGTAACCCGACCCGCTCGAGCATGGTGATGACCCGTTTTTGCGCTTCTTTTCCGTATGCCAACCTGTGCTGCAAAAGAACTTGCTGCAACTGCCGGCCGATTCGCACGAACGGGTTGAGCGCCTGCATCGGATCCTGAAACACGATTGCAACGCGCTGCGCTCGCACCGCGTTCAGGATGTGCTCGCTCACGCCCAGCAGCTCACCTCCTTCAAGCCTGATGCTGCCGTCTACCGTCGCATTCGCGGGCAGCAGCCCCAGGATCGCCAGCGCGGTCTGCGACTTCCCTGACCCCGACTCGCCGACAAGCCCGAGCGATTCGCCCTTTTCCAATACGAAGCTGAGTCCGCGCACGACGGCCGCATCGTCGTAGCGAATCGTCAGATCTTCCACCTGCAGCAGGCTCACCGCGACGATCTCGAATCGAAGACGTCGCGCATCGCGTCGCCGAGAAAGTTGAAGCACAACAATATGATCGCGAGAAGTGCGGCCGGAATCAGCAGCATCCACGACGCACCTTCCATCTGGTTTACGCCCGCATCGACCAGCGCGCCGAGCGAGGTTTGCGGCTCCTGAATGCCGAGCCCTAGAAAGCTCAGGAACGACTCGACCAGGATTGCCTGCGGGATCGTCAGCGTAACGTAGACGATCACCACTCCCATCAGGTTCGGCGCGATGTGCCGGCGAATGATATCGACGGTCGACACGCCCGTCAGTCGCGCCGCATCGACAAACTCCCGCTCGCGCAGCGACAAGGTCTGGCCGCGAACGATACGCGCCATATCCAGCCAATTGATAGCGCCAATCGCAACAAAGATCAGCAGGAAGTTGCGCTCAAACGCAACCATCAGAAGAATGACAAAGAAAATGAAAGGCAGCGCGTAAAGCGTATCGACGAACCGCATCATGACGGCGTCGACGCGCCCACCAACGTAGCCGGCTATCGCGCCATAAGCAACGCCGATAACCAGGCTAACGAAGCTCGCAACAACCGCGACAAGAATTGTGACCTGCACGCCGAGCATCGAACGCACGAACAGGTCGCGACCGAGATCATCAGTGCCAAATATATGAAACCCACTCATCGTCGGACGCTGCAGCAGCGCGTCGAAGTTCGTTTGCAGGTAATCGTGCGGGCTGGCAAGCGGACCGGCCAGCGCTACAAGCACGATGGCGGCGAGGACCCCGCCGCTCAACATGACGGAGCGGCTTCGACGCACTCGACGCCAAATATCAGCCAGCACCTTCATCGTTGCCGAATCCGTGGATCGATTGCGCCATACAGAATGTCGACAACGAGGTTCAGCAGCACGACGAGCGCCGCATAGAAAATCACGATGCCGAGCACCAGCGTGTAGTCGCGATTCAGCGCGCCGCGCACGAAGAATTGCCCGAGTCCCGGTATGCCAAAAATTTCCTCGACAACCACAGACCCGGTAAGAATCGCTGCTATCGCCGGCCCCATGTATGACAGCACAGGCAGCATTGCAGGCTTGAGTGCGTGATAACGAACGACGGCCGCCATCCCCAGTCCCTGCGCTCGTGCTGTGCGGACAAAATCGCTTGCCAGGACATCGATCATGCTTGCCCGCGTGAGTCGCGCGATATAGGCAATCTGCGGCAGCGCCAGGGCAATGACGGGCAATACAAATTTTGCGGCGCCCAGGTTGCCGCTCCAGCCCGCCGGCAGCCACTGGAGCCTGACCGCGAACAGCAGTACGAGCAAGGGTGCAATAACGAAAACCGGAATCGATATCCCGGTCATGGCAAATGCCATCACCGAACGATCCAGCAGCGTGTTTCGGCGCAGCGCCGCGAACGACCCCGCGGCGACGCCAACGACAAGCGCCAGCAACATCGCCATTGCCCCCAGTTTCAGCGATACGGGAAACGCCGTGCCGATAAGCTCACTGACCGTGTAATCCCGGTAACGGTACGATGGCCCGAGGTCGCCCCGCACGAGGCCGGAAAGATAGCGAATGAACTGTCTGTGCAGCGGCTCGTCGAGGTGATACGCAGCCGCAATGTTTTCCTCGATTTCTGAAGGCAGCACGCGTTCGTCGTCAAACGGACCGCCCGGCGCAGCGTGC
>CAMYMP010000350.1 GCA_947259435.1 uncultured Woeseiaceae bacterium | reverse complement strand
ACACGCTACAAATCGAACCGACTGTTGAACGCCTGAAGGAAAAAATGAATGACGTGTACACGCGCACAGGCAATACGATGTCGCCGAACGCGCGCATGCGTCACAATGAAGCCGCGGCCGAATACATCGAAATGGGCGTGGCCGAAAATCTTGCGCAACGCATGGCCTCACTGCAATTGACGCGAGCGGCGCTCGACATTGCGGATCTCGCCGCGGAATACAAACGTGACGTCATCGAAACGGCAAAACTCTATTCCGCTTTTAATCGCGAACTCGGTCTGTTCTGGTTGCACGTCGGAGCCGAGGATCTGCAGGTTCAGGGCCGCTGGCAGGCAATCGCTCGCAGCAACCTTCGCGAGGACCTGTATCGCATCCGACGCGAGCTGGCCTCTCGATTCCTGAGTAAGGGCGCCAGGACACAGCTATCCCGGGCCGTCGACAAGTGGCTCGACGGTCATGCGAATGAAGTGAAACGGTTCCGCGACATGGTCGATGAAATGAAATTACGGAGTGAATTCGATTTTGCTACTCTCTCAGTCGCCGCGCAGGAATTGCGGGCTCTTATTTCGACCTGATACACACCACAAAGCAATGGAGAAAGCATGGCGGGCAAGCTGCTACTGATTCGTCACGGACAGAGTGACTGGAACCTGAAGAACCTGTTTACGGGGTGGACAGATGTCGACCTCACCGAAAAAGGAATTACGGAAGCCGTCGAGGCGGGACGGTTGCTCAACGAACTGGGCTATACCTTCGATATTGCGTTTACGTCGGTTTTGAAGCGTGCGATACGCACGCTGTGGCTCATGCTCGATGAAATGGACCTCATGTGGATTCCGGTGGTTCGGGACTGGCGTTGGAACGAACGTCACTATGGTGCGCTGCAGGGCCTGAACAAAGCCGAGACGGCCGCAAAGTATGGCGAGGAACAGGTGCATATATGGCGTCGAAGTTACGACATTCCGCCGCCCGAACTCGATGCCGATGACGAGCGTCACCCGGCCCACGACCGGCGTTATGCCGGCATAGAGAACCTGCCGGCGACCGAATCTCTTGCGACGACACTCGAGCGCGTCAGGCCATGCTGGGAAGAGACCATCGTGCCGGAACTGCGAGCGGGCAAAAGGGTGCTCATTGCTGCGCACGGCAACAGCCTTCGCGCGCTCGTCAAGATGCTCGACCAGGTTTCCGACGATGAAATTACGGGTTTCAACATACCGACCGGCATCCCGCTGGTATATGAACTCGACGACGACCTGAATCCTGTCTCGCGCGAGTTTCTCGGAGACCCTGACGCCGTCGCGAAAGCAGCGGCGGCCGTTGCGGCCCAGGGCAAAGCCAAGTGATGTACTCGTTCGAGGACTGCGCGCCGGTTCTCGAGCGAAATTAACGCATCATCGCCGGCGCCGACATCAAATGTCTTCAGAAACGCAGGAGCCGTTTAGCTCTTCTTCTTCATGCCACCAGCGGCCGGTGCACCGTATGTTCGCTTGAATTCAGCGAACACTTCCTCAACTGAATCACTTCTCGTAATTGCGTCGAGATTTTCCAATAAAACTGTCAACAGATAATTATTGCCGTAATGATATTTCTCATTCAGGGCTCGCAAATTTTCATAGGCCTTTTCTGAAACGGCTACGCTAAAGCGCTTTGGCAATGGATATCTTTTGGCGGACATTTTTATTTTCTTCCCAGCTGATTATTGACGTCAGATCTGCAACCGCGGATCGGACCGGGTGGATCTCTCTTTTTCAACCACACGAACCAGTCCTTCCTGCATTGTCGATGCGACGAGTTCGCCGGCTTCCGTAAACAGTTGGCCTCGGGCCAGACCTCGCGCACCGGAAGCGTTCGGGCTGTCCATGCCATACAGCAGCCATTGGTCGATCCTGAACTCGCGATGAAACCACAGCGCGTGATCCAGGCTCGCCATGATGACTTTGCCGCGGCCGAACGGGAGCCCGTGCGGTAGCGTGCTCGTGCCGAGCAGTTCGTAATCCGAGACGTAGGCCAAGAGGTTCCGGTGCAATGCCAGATCGTCGGGCAGCGCGTCGACCGTTCGGATCCAGACATGCTTGAAGGGCGGCCGGCACTCCGGTTCGAGCAGGTTGACCGGCTCGACGGGGCGAAACTCAAACGGTCGCTTGTCTGTCAGATAACGCCGCATCTTCTCGGGCAGGTTTTCCAATGCCTCAGAGTTTATTTCGAAGAGGTCCTTCAGGCCGCCGGGTCCCGGCACGTCCGGCATTTCGGCCTGATGGTCCAGGCCGGGTTCCGGGTTCTGAAAGGACGCGGCGAAATTAAATATCGGCCTGCCATGCTGGATTGCGACGACACGACGATTCGAAAAGCTGCCGCCGTCCCGGGCCCGATCCACTTCATAAATGATCGGCGCTTTCATGTCGCCGCGGCGCAGGAAGTAGGCGTGCAGGGAATGTACGACGCGGCCTTCGACCGTGTGCTGCGCGGCTGAAAGCGCCTGTCCCAGCACCTGACCGCCGAATACCTGCGCGCTGCCGATGTCCCGGCTGTCGCCGCGGAAGATGTTCTCCTCGATACGTTCGAGTTTGAGAAGTGTGATCAGGTCATCGAGAACCGGGTGCATGCGCTGCTAGGAACCGGTGCGGCCGCCATCGACAGCGATACCCGTGCCGCTGACGAAAGCCGCGTCATTGCTCGCGAGAAAAAGCGCGACTTTCGCGACGTCGACGGGTTCTCCGAGGCGCCGCGCGGCCGATTGCTTGATGCAGAAATCGCGCAGGCCCGTGTTTTTCCTGAATACATCGCGGCTGCTGGGAGTCATGATCGCCCCTGGCTGAATGTAATTGGCCGTGATGCCGAATTCGCCGGTCTCTGCGCCGAGTGCGCGCGTGATCTGGGCGAGGTTTTGCTCAGCCTTCGAGAACGCTTCGGAGCCATTCGCGCCAAAGATGCTGCGCAGAAAACCGATGCAGATTATCCGTCCCGACGGGCTTTTCTTGAGATGTGGCAGCGCGGATCGGCAAATTGACATGATCAGATTTGCGCGCGCCTCCAGCAGCTTGTCGAGCGCTGCATCGCCATCAGCGAGCGGCGCATCGGCCTGCAGAGGAAAATCGACGACCAGGATATCGATGCCACCCAGATGATCCAGCGCGTCCTCGACCAGGGCCGGCAAGC
>CAMYMP010000349.1 GCA_947259435.1 uncultured Woeseiaceae bacterium | reverse complement strand
CGCGATGCCGCCGCGCCCGGCAATGAACCCGACACCGATGGTCATCAGCGACAGGTACCAGATGCCGTTCATGAACTCGGGCATGCCGATCAGCGTACCGAGATCCCAGTTCGACACGCCCGTTTTGATTGTGACCGCGTGCACGGTTGCACTGATCAGAGCCGCAGCTACCAGGATGATGGCCTTGCGGACCCCGGCGCCGGGCGACTTCAGAATGGTCGCAACGGCGACACCGCCAGGGTAGGTCAGGCGCTCGAAGTCGATCATGTGCTTTCGTAGCGGAATGATGAATGCGATGCCGAGAAATGCGCCCGCAATGCAGCCGAACGTCAGTATGACCGGATCGAAGCGGTCGCCGTAACCGAGCAGGAAGATTGCGGGCACCGAGAACATCATTCCCGACGAGGCGCCGTTCACGCCGCTCGCGATCGTCTGCACGATGTTGTTTTCGATGATGCTCTTGCGCCGCAGCAGGCCGCGCAGAATGCCGAAACCGAGGATGGCAGCCAGTTCGGAGCCTTCGATCGAAAAGCCCAGAATCAATGCGGCATAGCCGATCGAGACCGCGATGACGACGCCGAGTATCCAGCCGACGATGACCGCAACCCAGGTTAGCTCAGGATAAGCTTTGACAGTATTTGCTGACGAGTTCAAACGATGGTCCCCCGCTTTTCTTACCCGCTTCTTTTCGGGCGAGCCTACCACAGCATTGGGGCAGGGGCCCGCAACCGTGGCACTCATGGCACACTCGGGCCAAAAGTCCTGAAAGCATCCCGCGACGATGCCGCACGCTCATCCAGCCGCGCGCTCCGCGAATTGACTTGATCATAACTTATTGATTTTTAATAGATAATGGCTGAGCCGCTGCGAATTCAGCGGTGGTACTCGCTCGCAAATACGGTGTGATCCTCGCCGAGGACGAGCACGACGTCGGCATGCTCGGGTAATCGAGCCAGATTGCAGCGGGTGATTCGTTCGTACGCTTGTATGAATTCAGCGACCTGAGCGCTGCTCATAATTCCGGGCGCAGCCGCTGGCGCTGCGGCGGCGAGTTTTTGTTCCTGTTCGAGCCGCCATTCGTATATCGCTTCGAAGCTCGGCGCTTGCAGGATTACCAGCGCGTCGAGCACGCAGAACAATTGCGCATAATCGGAGTTCAGATGATCGTTTGCGTACTTGCGCCATGTGCAGTCAGGATCCCTGGCGCGCTCGAGGTCATTAACGCTCGTAACGAGTTCTGCATCGGCCTGTGCGACGCTGCCAACGCACCAGCCCTCGAGGATGATCAGGTCGATGGGCCCTTTGACCTGCGGCCAGGTGGCAGCGGGAGCGCGATCGTCCTGCGCTTTGTCGAAGCGTGGCAGACGATACTGCTCACCATCCTCGAGATTTCTGAGATCGTCGAGGCACCGCGACAACATGCCCACATCGTGAGTGCCGGGTACGCCCCGGATCGCGAGCAGAGGGTGCACCTGTTCTGCGAGGTCACGACGTTCGGACATCGTCAGGTAGAAGTCATCTATCGACAGCACGGCCACGCGCCAACGGTGCTGCGACTCAAGTGCGAGTTGCAGAAAATCAGCCAGTGTCGACTTGCCCGTGCCCTGCGCGCCGTTGATGCCGAGTATCATCGTTGCGCCCGATGACCGGCGCTCAACGAGCCACGAAAGCAACGGCAAATAGTGATCAGTAATCTGGCTGCGAAACGCGGGCGGCAACTCGCGTGACATTATGAAATCGGCGATGTGCTGCTCTGTGAGGGCGTTATCTCGGTGTCGTGTGCCGGTCATGCACCTGCTGATACACGACGACTCAGCTACCTGTCAAACGACGTTGCACCTTCTGTTCGTACATCTTCGAGTCCGCGTCGGCAAGCATGCTTTCCAGCGTCTGATGCCTCTCGGGGTCGAACGTGACTTTGCCGGCACTCCAGGCCAGGTCACCCTGCAGATTTTCGCTTTCTGATTCGGTGATTTTGGCCAGTCGTTCCAGCGCAGCCTCGCTTTGGTCCGTGCCGGTCAGCAACACGACGAACTCGTCGCCGCCAAGACGGGCAACGACGTCGGTCGAGCGAAAGCACTGCGTGAGCAACTTGCCGAACAGCTTAAGGAGATTGTCTCCCGCCCCGTGGCCGAAATTGTCATTAACGTCCTTGAAACCGTCAAGATCGAAAAACACCAGTTCAGCTTTTGCACCGGTGCGACGGCAAAGCGACAGCATGTGCCGGGCGATCGTATTGAATCCCAGGCGGTTCGACACTCCCGTCAGGTCATCGACGGTCGTCTGCGACAACAGAGCAAGCTCGTCCTCGACCAGCTTCGCAAAGTCTTTGAGCATGGTCTGGTCGTCATCGGACAGGCTGCGCGGTTTGGCATTGATGAGACACAAAGTGCCGATGCGCTGTCTATTGGGTCCGTGAATCGAACAGCCCGAGTAGAATCGTATATGCGGTTCTCCAGTGACGAGCGGATTGTCGGCAAAGCGTGGATCGGCCTGCGCATCTTCGACAATGAAAATCTCTTCGTCGAGTATGGTGTGCCCACAAAACGAGATTTCGCGCGACGTCTCACATGCGTCGAGTCCCTGCTTCGATTTGAACCACTGGCGATTCGCATCGACGAGGCTGACCAGGCAGATATCGACGTCGAATATCCGCTTTGCCATACGCGTGATGCGGTCGAAGCGCTCTTCGGGTTCTGTGTCGAGAATCCGCAGTGAGTGCAGGCTCTTGAGCCGAGCAGTCTCGTCCAGCGGTCGTGGGGGCTCCATCACGTCAACGTCTCCGTGCAGTCGTTCAGTTGGACTATGCTGATATCTGCTGTTCGCCCGGATCCGAATCGGTGTCCTGCGACTCAATGAGGTATTCCGCTTCGCGAATCAGAGTCGCCGCATCGCCGTGACGCTCAGGGTCATAGTCGACAGCATAAGGTTCCACATCGAGCGTGTTTTCCGTGTCGCTTTTTTCTGTACGAGCCGCGAGTTGCTCCATCAGGCGTCGGCGGGCCGGCTCGATTTCGTCCGTTTGAGTGCCGGCGAGCAAGACGGCGAATGTGTTTTCCGTAATTCGTCCAACTACGTCGGATTCGCGAAAGCTCGCCATTAATAGCTGTGCCAGTTCGATCGCAGCACGGTCACTGTCGTCCCGCCCCATGAAGCCTTCGATCAAATGC
>CAMYMP010000348.1 GCA_947259435.1 uncultured Woeseiaceae bacterium | reverse complement strand
CGGCAATGGACACCGCAATGCTGTACCCATTGCTCGCGATGATTCTCGGCTTCACCTTCCTGTTCGGTGCTCTGCTGCTGCGGCGGGTACGGGCCGAGGTCCTGTATCGCGAGCGGCGCACGCGATGGGTCAGGGACATGATCCTGTCCGGAGGGGCTTAGAGAGATGGAAGCTTTTTCGATGGGCGGCTACGGCGCCTACGTATGGACATGTTTCGCTCTGACTGTTGTGGTGTTCATCATTTGTGAATGGCGGGCACGTTTGCGGCAGCGGCGGGTCTACAGGGAGATTGAAGTGCGCATCAAAGCGCTCGGAGACAGGCAATGAAACCAAGACAGCAACGGATGCTCGCTGTGGGCCTGGTCGTGATTGGCGTCGGCATCGCGACGGGGCTGTCACTGCAGGCAATGAAGGACAGCATGATGTTCTTCGTCAGTGTGACCGAGGTAGCCGAAGGCAAGTATCCGGACAACCGGAATTTCCGTGTTGGCGGTCTTGTCAAGAATGGCACCGTGCAACGCGATGACGGGTCACTCGAGATGACATTCAAGGTGACGGACCTGCGCTGCGATCTCGACGTCAGCTATTCCGGCGTCTTGCCCGACCTGTTTCGCGAGGGTCAGGGCGTCGTGGCGCACGGTCGTCTCGCCGACGACGGCGTCTTCGTTGCCGACGAGATTCTCGCGAAACACGACGAGAACTATATGGCGCCGGAGGTTGCCGATTCACTGGAGCACGTGAAGGATCAAACCGCAGGACTGAGCGAAGGTCCGTCGGAGTGCCCCACCACATGATCCCTGAGATCGGTCATTTTGCTTTGATACTGGCGTTATCCCTGGCGCTGCTGCAGGGGACCCTGCCGCTTGCCGGGGCGCATCGCAATGACGCTGCAATGATGTTGACAGCGCGCACGGCGGCGCTTGGGCAGTTTGTATTTGTTGCGATTGCTTACGGATGTTTGACCTGGGCGTTCCTGCAAAGCGATTTTTCGGTCGCGTACGTCGCAAATCACTCGCAGCTTGCGTTGCCGACAATGTACAAGGTAGCTGCCGTCTGGGGCGGGCACGAAGGATCGTTATTGTTATGGATACTGATACTGTGCTGCTGGACCGTGGCTGTCGGTCGCTACAGCCACAGTTTGCCTGAAACGGTTGTTGCCCGGGTTATTGGCGTGCTGGGGCTGCTTTACGTTGGGTTTTTGTTGTTCGCATTGCTGACATCGAATCCGTTCGAGCGCCTCGCGATGCCACCAGCCGATGGTGCTGATCTGAACCCGTTGTTGCAGGACCCCGGGATGGCCATTCATCCGCCGATGCTGTACGTCGGCTACGTCGGATTCTCGGTCGCGTTCGCATTTGCGATTGCCGCGATGCTTAGTGGCAACCTCGATCAGAAATGGTCCAAATGGACCCGACCGTGGACAGTAGCGGCATGGATCTTCCTGACGTGCGGCATCGCGTTGGGCAGTTGGTGGGCATACTATGAACTCGGCTGGGGTGGCTGGTGGTTCTGGGACCCGGTTGAAAACGCCTCTTTCATGCCATGGCTTGTGGGCACCGCGTTAATTCATTCGCTGGCCGTTGCGGAGAAACGCGGGCTGTTCAAAAGCTGGACCTTGTTGCTCGCGATCGCGGCGTTCTCGCTGAGTTTGCTCGGCACGTTCCTCGTTCGCTCCGGCATCATTGTATCGGTGCACGCGTTTGCGACCGATCCGACACGAGGCATATTCATTCTGGCTTTCCTGGGCATCGTCATTTTGGGTGCGTTGAGCCTGTATGCCTGGCGTGCGCCTGCACTTGACTCTGACGCGGGTTTCAAAGCGAATTCCCGCGAAACGTTCCTTCTCCTGAACAATGTGTTGTTGGTAATTGCAGCGGCGGTAGTCTTTATAGGCACACTTGCGCCGCTCGTTTTCGAAGTGCTCGACGCAGGCAAGATATCGATCGGTCCACCCTGGTATGCCATCGCGTTCACGATCCCGATGTTGCCGCTCGTCTTCCTGATGGGTATCGGTATGCACACGGCCTGGCGGCATCAGCCGGAGAATCTGCTTGCGCGGCGTTTAAGGGTCCCTGCGATTGCGGCGGTCTTAATCGGTATTCTGATTCCGGGGCTGCTTTACGGCCGTTTCGGCCTGATGGTCAGTATCGGTTGCATTGCAGCGTTCTGGGTCATGGGAACGGCCATACTCGATCCCGTGCGATCCTGGCGCCGCGCCGAGGGCAAAGCGCGAATCACGCGGGCCGTGCTTGGCATGTCGATTGCACATTTTGGAGTTGGCATGTTCATTCTCGGCGTGACAATCGTGTCGGCATTCAACGTCGAAACGGATATGGCCATGCGGCCCGCAGAGACCGTAGAAGTTGCCGGGCATCGCTTCGAACTGCGCGAGCTGCGCAACGTCGAGGGACCGAATTACACGGCAATCGAAGGCGTAGTAGAGATTCGGCGCGACGGCGACTTCGTCGGCGAAGTTCGGCCACAGAAACGTCAGTACCTCGTGCAGAAAAACTGGATGACAGAGGCCGGTATTCACGTGAATTGGAACAAGGACTTGTTTATCGCGCTGGGTGATCAGCTCGGCAACAATACCTGGAGCGTTCGAATTCAATACAAGCCGATGATTCGATTTATCTGGCTCGGTGCATTGGTCATGGCTCTGGGTGGGCTGGTCGCCGCAAGTGACCGGCGCTATCGGGCGACGGCATCAGTCAAGTCTCGGGCTTCGGTGGCGGCGACGGAGCCAGCTTAGTGTCGCGTTTTCTCCTGCCGCTGATCGCGTTTGCGATTCTGATTCCGATATTCGTGATTGGGTTGGGCAAAGATCCCAACCAACTTCCGTCACCGCTGATTAACAAACCTGCACCCCAGTTCGAATTGCCGTCAGTCACTGACCCGACGAAAACGGTCGGCTCGGCCGATTTCGAAAACCAGGTGGCGATCGTCAATGTGTGGGCGACATGGTGCGTTGGCTGTCGTCAGGAGCACGGTTTTCTGATGCAGCTAGCGCGGTCGGGCGAAATTCCTATTTACGGCCTTAACTGGCGCGACAATCGTCCGGAAGCACAACGATTTTTGCAGCAGCTCGGCAATCCGTTCGTGGACTCGGCATTTGATCAGGATGGCAGAATCGGCATTGACTGGGGGGTCTACGGGGCGCCCGAGACTTTC
>CAMYMP010000347.1 GCA_947259435.1 uncultured Woeseiaceae bacterium | reverse complement strand
GCCGGTCGACCCTCCAGGCCCGACGATGCCAGACTTGTTGCTGCAAATGCGCTGAACGCGAGACCCACCAAGAAGTTCCTAATCTTCATCATCTCTTTCCTTGTGTTTTCAGCCAGGTTCCATCCACGCCCTGAGATGGCAGAACTAGACACCGAATGGTGACAGCCCGAGCCGTGTTGGGGCCGTGATGACGGTCACAAATGGCCGGTCTTGTCTCAACATAACGACCACCCGCGAATTCATCGAATCGGGTCGCAACCCCGATTTTTCAGTGCCATCTCGAGACGAATTCGTTACGCAATCGTCTCGGATTACGTTAAATAGTTTATAGCTCCAGAAATTATTTGGCCGCCGTAGGCGCTCGGTTCTGGCCATTGTCGACACGTTTTATAGCGCCGCCAGCAGATGTTCTATGATAGAGCTACCTGGCTGAATTTAAAGTGAATATCCGTCTCTCTTCAGCGACATTCCGATGGTTTTTTTGCGACACTCGCGAGCGCGGTGATTGCGAACTTATTCGTTTGTCGGTGGTGTATCGAAGGATTGTGCTTCGGGCTGTTGCAGCCCGTGCGAGTAGTAGATGCGGCCGGCATCGTCAATCACGATGCTTTCGTAATCGGGCAGCGTCGCGATCAGTCGCAGACCCTGATCAACGCCCATGACGAACACCGACGTCGACAGCGCATCGGTGATTACGGCATCCGGACCGAACACGGTCGCACTGTGCACACCGCTTGCCGGGGCGCCGGTACTCGGCTCAATGATGTGGTGGTAGCGAACATCGTCTTCTTCAAAGTAGCGTTCATAATCCCCCGACGTGGATATGGCCTCATTCTCGAGCGGCACCGAAATGGCAACCTGGCCGTCATTTCGCGGATCGCGAATACCGACCATCCAGGGCTGGCCCCTACGATCGCCCAGCAACCGCGAATCTCCTCCAGCCGTCACGATCGCGTTTTGTATCCCACGCATGCGCAGGATATCGACACCACGTTCCACGACGTAGCCTTTCGCAATACCGCCAAGATTAATGCGCACGCCCTTTTCCCGGAAGCTGACCGTGCCCGCCGCCTGGTTAAGATCCACATGCCGGTAGTCGATGTGCCCGCGCTCGGCCTCTATCGTCGCGGCGTCCGGTCGCTGGCGTTTGCGAAAGTCATAATGCTGCCCGACGCTGTCGTAGGTAATGTCGAAGGCGCCAAGCGTCAGCACTGATATATCGAGCGAACGGCGAATTATCAGAAACAGCTCGTCACCGGCGACCACCGGCTCTTCCGCTGCGCGACGATTGATCTCCGATATGCGGCTGTCCTCGATGTAGGTGCTCATGAGCTGATTGATACGCTCCGCCTCGGCAAAGACCTCGTCAACAAGCTTCTCGCCGATGACCGGGTCCTCGTGCCACAGCAATACGCTGACCTGGGTACCCATCAATGGCCGCGCGTCCCCAACCCACTCGGCCTGCACAGGGGTTGAAATCGCAAAGATTGCCATCATTCCTAGTACTGGCTTTGCGCGAGCGTTATGCTTCCAGATTCGAAATTTGGACAAGGAGCGGGACAGTGGTTGCATTCCTGATATTCCTCGGCATTCTTGCCGCGATTGTGTTCTGGGGCATCGGTATTTACAACCGATTGATCAACGAACGCAACCGCGTCAAGAACGCTTTTGCTCAGATCGACGTACAGCTTACCCGTCGCTATGACCTGATTCCGAACCTCGTTGAAGCGGTCAAAGGTTACATCAAACACGAGCGCGAGACGCTCGAAGCCGTCATCACCGCGCGCAATGCCGCATCATCCAGTCTCGAGGCCGCCAAGGCAGACCCGTCCAACGCCGAGGCGATCAAGAAACTCGGTGCGTCGGAAGGTGCCCTGGCCGGCGCACTTGGCCGGCTATTCGCCCTGTCGGAAGCTTATCCTGATCTCAAGGCAAATCAAAACATGATGCAACTTCAGGAAGAACTCGCAACCACGGAAAATAAGGTTGCGTTTTCACGCCAGGCCTTCAACGATTCGGTCTTGCAATACAATAATTCGGCACAGAATTTCCCAAACAATGTGATCGCAGGATTTTTCAGCTTTAAGCTGGCGAGTTTCCTCGAAATCGACGCGGAAGAGAAGCGTGACGTACCCGAGGTTTCGTTTACCTAGTCCCTGGCGTCCGCCCGAGCGATCGGAGCCACGTTGAATTTTTTTGATGCTCAGGATCAAGCCCGCCGCACGACGCGGCGGCTGGTCTTTGTTTATGTACTGGCTGCGATTCTGATTGTGCTTGGCGTCACGCTGATCGTTGGCGTCGCGCTGTTCAATTTCACAGAAGCCGGCTACGGCGTGACCACCGCTTATTTCCTCGAGCGGCAAGCGCCGATATTGATCGCTACCGCCATACTCACATCGCTGTTTATTCTCGGTGCGACAGTCTACAAGACAGCGGCACTATCGTCCGGGGGCGGCCGCGTTGCGGTCGAAATGGGAGGCACCCTGGTGCCGTCGGATGTGCGCGACCCGTTGCGACGCAGACTTCGTAATATCGTCGAGGAGATGGCCATTGCATCGGGTATGCCTGTGCCTGACATCTACGTACTGGAGCAGGAGCACGGCATCAATGCGTTTGCGGCGGGCTACGCACCCGGAGACGCCGCTATCGCGGTGACGCGGGGAACGCTCGAATTGCTCGACCGCAATGAGTTGCAAGGCGTCATCGGTCATGAGTTCAGCCACATACTCAATGGCGACATGCGGCTCAATATTCGTTTGATGGGCGTATTGTTCGGCATCATGGTACTCGGGCTGATGGGCCGCACGATTCTGCGCGGCGGTCGGTACACCGGATTCGCGACATCCCGTCGCGGCAAAGGAGCGCCGGTCATACTGGTCATAGGACTCGGGTTAACCCTCTTGGGCGCGGTAGGCGTGTTTTTCGCGCGAGCGATCAAGGCCAGCGTATCACGGCAGCGTGAGTATCTCGCGGACGCGTCCGCGGTGCAGTTCACTCGCCAGACAGAGGGTCTCGCCGACGCGCTAAAAAAGATTGGCGGCTATAGCGGCGGCTCGCTGCTGCGTGCAACCGACCCGGAGGAAGTCAGCCATATGCTGTTTGGCACAGGCGCAAAGCTAAGCGGCATGTTCGCAACGCATCCGCCCTTGACCGAGCGCATTCAGGCACTCGAC
>CAMYMP010000346.1 GCA_947259435.1 uncultured Woeseiaceae bacterium | reverse complement strand
TCTACGAACGCCTGCTCGAAGCGCTCGGCTAACACAACCCTTCGCTGCCTCGGTTACTGGCAGCCGGTTAATCCGTTGACCCAGTTCGTCAATAGGGCGACACCCTCGGTGTCGATCACAGTCGACCCGACCGGTGGCATGGCGATGAAGTCGCCGCGTCGGTTGGTCCGCGCCACGAGCGTGGAGCGCGCGGCGTCTCCTGGCGCAATAATTCGTGCGTTCATGATACCTACCATGCCCGCCTGCGGAATCGTGTCGCAGGTGCCCGTGTTTTGTAAAGTGGTGTAGTAACGCAGGTCGATGTCGACCGGCGTGCCGCCGCCGGGACGGTGGCAATTCGCGCAGTTGGTGTGCAGGTAGGCGCGCGCACGATCATCGAGATCGGCACTCGTATCCATTGGATCAGCAATTGCGGGCAGCGTGTTCGGCGTACCGGCAAGTGGTGCTGCAAACATCATCACGTGATCAAGTGTTTCCAGCTGATTGTCTGTACGCCCGGTACTCGGATAAGTAAAGTCCTTGTTAAGTTGTGCCGTCTCGGGTCCGAGCGCGTGGCCGGCGGCACTGCTGTGACACTGATCGCATTGTGCTTCACTCGGGAATACCCAGTCCTGGCCCGCGATGTTGACGGTTTTGCCACCAATCACGCGCGTGGCTTCAGTTTGCAGGGCGTTCCATTCATAGGTGTAGCCGGCCCAAACGCCGTCCGGATGACGCATCAGGTGGCGAGTTTCAACCAGGTTGTTGTTCAGCAGGAAGTTCTTGACGATGACGGTGCCAGCCGGAAATTGCCAGTCGTCCTGGCCATCGATCGATATTGTTGTGGCGTTCGGTAATCCCAGGAAGCGCGTTTTATTCGCGCCGTCGGACCAGAATCGCGCATTAAGATCGTACGGAATCAGACCGGCATAAGGCTGCGTGATATCGGACGGATCGACGCAGCCGGTATCGGATAACAGATCGGGGACCGAGCCGCTGCCCGCGCCTGCGCCGGGGACCAGTTTATAGATACGACCGTTGTTGATATTGGCGAAATACAATTCGCCGCCGGTATCGGCAGCAAAAGCGACCGGGCCGCTCGATTCATCGAGCAGCTGCTCGTTGATGTAGCCGCCCTGGCCGTCGGGGCGTAGCGCCCAGATGCGCCCGGAGCCGTAATCGGCATAAAAATACTCACCGATTCGGCCACTTATTGACGAGCCGCGGTAAACCATGCCGCCGGTAATCGAGTTGCCTTCACTACGCGGATAGTCATGTACCGGATCGGTGTAGGTCGCATTGCAGCCAGTGGATTCGAAAGCCTGGAAGCCCTCCCTGCAGTCCCAACCGTAATTGTTGCCGCGATCAATGATATCGACCTCTTCTCTTGCACCCTGACCGACGTCGCCGGCCCACAGCTGTCCGGTCCCCGAATCAAAGGACCAGCGCCATGGGTTGCGAACGCCCCAGGCATAAATCTCAGGACAGTTGTTCGGGTTGTTGAGGCTCGGGCCACACTTTGACTGGCCCTCGAAAGGATTGCCCTCGGCTCCGTCAGGGATCAGGTAGGAGTTTGATGGGTAGGTAATCGAGGGATCGATCACATTGAGGCGTAGGAACGAGCCAAGGAGGTTTGTCGTGTCTTGCCCGGTCTCCTGCGGATCTCCGCCTCCGCCGCCGTCGCCCAGACCGATATACAGAAATCCGTCCGGCCCAAACGCGATATCGCCACCGTTGTGATTGCTGGCAAACTGATCAACGGAGATGATCTCGTACTCCGTCGAGCCGGCATTGATCGCGCTGGGCGCTGCCACATTGTCGAGTATCACGCGGGAAATTACCGAGCGCATCGGCGATGAGCCGCTAGTGTAGGACAGAAAGATCTCCGCTGAAGCCGGGTAGTCCGGATGAAATGCAATGCCGAGCAGCCCACCCTCACCGGCATTGTTTACGACACCCGAGATATCCATGTAGTTCGAGACGACCGGATTGTCGGGATCAAAGACCTGGATCTGTCCGCCCTTCTGCAGAACGAACCAACGCGGGTCAGCCCCGGGTTCCATCAACAGCTTGGTTGGACCTCCGAAAGTGAGGCCGGGAAACGCTTCCTCGACGGCGACGCTCGTGACCGCGCCGGGGCGCGCAGGCGCGACACAGGTTTGATTGTTCGGGCGATTGTCGAGACCGAACTGTTCAATCGGCGGCGGACTCGGCGGCGGTGCAGATTGGGTGTCACTGCCGCCGCTCGTGCATGCTGTAATGGCAAAAGCAAATGTCAGGACCAGTGTCAGGAATCGCATCAAAACGCGCTCGAACAACTCATTTGCAAACTATACGACGGGTCCGGGGGGGCTGTGCAACCGACTTCACATTAAGTCGTATTTGTCGCCGTATTGCGACCGATTGAAACTGTCGGATCGGGCTAAGGGCTGAACCGAAACTACAGTAGCGCCAGCAGATCGTTGCCGATAACGTCGCGACGCCAGCCGGAAAACACGCGTGACTCACGACTGCCCGAAACTATTACGGCGGCAAGCTCGCGTTTTGACGCGACCGTCTCGGCCGCAATGCCGAGTTCGTCGGCGAACTTCTGAACGTGCGCCTGCATATCTTTAAGCAAGGCTTTCTGTCCTTCGTCAGGTGGCCGCGGTGGACTGTAGTCGTTTTCATCGGCAGACGCGTCGGCGACTGCCTGCAGCAGGTCCTTGCCTGCACGATTCAGGAGTTTCGGTGGCATGCCTTCGATTCCGGCCAGCTCGGTTTCCGAGTCCGGCAGCTTGTACGCGATCTCGAGCAGTACGGCATCGCGCAATATCCACTGTCGCGGCCGATTCCGGCTGATAGCCTCGCGTTCGCGCCATGACGCCAGTCTTGCGGCTGCAGCACGCTTCCTGCCGCGAAAATTCCTGGCGCCCTTGAGACGGTCGAGTGCCTGATCCGCACCAATATCGTAGAGCTGCGGATCGAGCAGCAGGCGCGAATCCTCGCGCGCCCATTCCAGTCGGCCTTTGATCTCCAGGCGTTCGCCTAATTGCTCATACGCCGGCAACAGGTGTTCGACGTCTTCCGCGGCATATTCGAGGTAGGCTTCGCGTAAAGGCCGTTTCGTCCAGTCGGCCCGCGTATGCGACTTGGCCATATCGACATCGAACAGGTCTTTAACGAGGCCCGCGTAACCCATCTGTGCTGGATAGCCG
>CAMYMP010000345.1 GCA_947259435.1 uncultured Woeseiaceae bacterium | reverse complement strand
GATTTGCTGTTGTCGAGAATTTCTTTTATCTGCAGTCGGCAGGTGACGCGCACGTCGCAGTCTGGATTGTCCGCGGTTTTGGTACGGCAATCATGCATGGCGGCGTAACGGCGATCTTTGCGATCATGTCGCAGGCTCTGACCGACCGAAACATGAAGATCAATCCATTGCTCTATTTGCCCGGGCTCGTCGCCGCGATTACGTTCCACTCGTTCTTCAATCATTTTGTGCTGCCACCGATTCTGATGACCATGACTTATCTGATTCTGTTGCCGCCTTTGCTGGCTGTTGTATTTCGGAAGAGTGCCGAACACTTGCACGAATGGCTCGAACTGGATTTCGACGCAGACGCGCACCTGCTTCAACAAATCAGTTCGGGAGAGTTCACCGAGTCCAAGATCGGTCGATTTCTGAACGACCTTCGCAGGAAATTCGAAGGTCCTGTCGTTGTCGACATGCTTTGCTATTTGCGCTTGTACACCGAGCTTGCGCTGCGTGCGAAAGGTGTGCTGATGATGCGGGAAAACGGTCTCGATGCACCGATCGGCGAGCGCACGCAGGAAAAATTCGCCGAGATGGACTACCTTGAAGACAGTATCGGCAAGACGGGCGTGCTCGCGATGCGGCCTTTTCTGCATATGACGCGAAAGGATTTATGGCAGCTTCACGTTCTCGGGAAACGCAAGTGACGCGCTGACATACCTGAGGGAACGGCGAGATGGGGACCGTCGGGCCGTTGCCAATAGCGGGATGCAGCGATCAGTCGGAGCCGCCGCTGTGCATAGGTGGAATCCATGAGTGCCACAGCCGCAAAAATGCTCTAAAAAGGGACAGGAAGGAGCATAAGTGGCAAACGCTGTCGACATCGCGCGCGTAGGCGCCCAGCTGCAGGCGATCATCGATCGAGCTCGGGAATTCGAGACCGACTATGCCGATGCACTGCTTGCTGTGCACCCCGAGTTTCGCGACAGCGCGAGAAATCTCGTGCACTATCTCGCGTTGCGCGAGACCGACATACGTGAACTCCAGGAGGACCTTGCTGTCCTCGGTTTGTCGTCCCTGGGGCGTGCCGAGCGCAACGTGATGGGCTCGATTCGGGCTGTCCAGGCAGCGCTGCAGCAGTATTCGACTGGCGCGGACACCGCGGTGAGTCGTGAGAGGGAAGCACTCGAACTCAGAAATCCCCGCGCCGGCGTCAATAAAAGAGCCATTCTCGGCGACAATCCCGATGATCGTGATGTCAGTATCATGGTCACGTTGCCAGTCCAGGCAGCCGGCAGCTGCGCGCTTGTACGCGAGATGATGACTGCCGGAATGAACGTTGCTCGTATCAACTGTGCTCATGACGACACGCGTGTCTGGACCGGAATGATAGACAAACTCAACGAGGCCAGCCGGGAAACGGGCTCGGGATGCAGAGTGGTCATGGATCTCGCGGGGCCGAAAATCCGCACCGGCGATTTGCAGCCGGGCCCTCGCGTTGTTCATATCAAGCCACGCCGTGACCCGATGGGCCGGATTGTCGCACCGCGCCGCGTGCGCTTCATTCCCGATGATGTGGTGTGGGGGGGTACGAAAGTGGCTGTGATTCCACTGCCACGAGAATGTATCGAATACGCGTGCGAGGGCGACGCCATTCGTTTCAAAGACACGCGTGGCAAACAAAGAACATTCAGCGTCATCAAGAAAGATGACAAAGGAATTGTAGCCGAATCCTACAAAGGTGCTTACATAGCCACGGGCATCAAGGTGAGGCTGATTCGTCACGACGACGGCAGGAAGCTCGAGTATCGAATCGGCGAACTGCCATCGATGGAACAGCCTATTCTGTTGCGGCCGGGGGACACGCTGATTCTGCACGGTAACGGCGTCCCCGGTGCCCCGGCGGTCGAGGATGCGGACGGCAATGTCGTCGAGCCTGCGCATATATCGTGCCGGCTCCCCGAGGTTTTCGGATTTGTCGCAGTCGGCGATCGCGTGTCGTTAAACGACGGCAAAATCGCGGGAGTCGTTCATTCTGCGAGCGAAAGGCAGCTCGAAATCGAAGTTCGCAGGGCCAAGCCGACCGGCAGCAGGCTACGCGGTAATCGCGGCATTAATTTTCCGGACAGCGACATCAAGCTTTCGGGTTTTTCGTCGGCAGACAAGGCGAACCTCGAATTCATCGTCAAACACGCCGACGCGGTGGGCCTGTCATTCGTCAAAGGACCCGCGGACATCATTGGTTTACACGATGAAATGGACAAGCTGGGGGCCACTGAACCAGGCGTTATCATCAAGATCGAAACGAAGAAAGGCGTCAAGAATCTGCCCCGACTTCTTCTGACCGCGATGCGGCGCTATCCCGTGGCCGTCATGATTGCGCGCGGGGACCTGGCCGTCGAGTGCGGCTGGGAACGGTTGGCAGAGTTGCAGGAAGAAATACTGTGGTTATGCGAGGCAGCGCAGCTACCCGTGATCTGGGCGACGCAGGTACTGGAGCACAAGGCGAAGAAGGGTGAGCCGTCACGTGCCGAGATTTCGGACGCGGCAATGTCGCAGCGGGCCGACTGCGTCATGCTCAATAAAGGGCCGCACATCCTCGCGGCAATCCGCATGCTCGACAATATATTGCGCCGCATGCAGGGACATCAATACAAAAAGACGGCCCGACTCGGCAAGCTCAGCTTCGCAGGAGATTGATGTCATTGCGCGCTGTTGAGAAGATGTCGCCGTGAGGCAGACTGCAAATTCCGCGATTTTCTCGGTCGCACCGATGATGGACTGGACCGACCGCCACTGTCGCTACTTCATGCGCTTGCTCAGTCCGAACGCGCTGCTGTATACCGAGATGATTACAGCTGCGGCAATTCATCACGGCGACGCCGGAAAGTTGCTGCGCTACGACAGCGCGGAACACCCGATTGCCGTGCAGCTGGGTGGCAGTGATCCGGTCTTGATGGCAGAGGCAGCACGACTTGCCGCCGATGCCGGCTACGACGAGATCAATATCAACGTCGGTTGCCCCAGCGACCGTGTTCAAAGCGGCCAGTTCGGCGCGTGTTTGATGAAGCAGCCGCAGACCGTTGCCAACTGTTTTAGAGCCATGCAGGCCGATGTCGATGTGCCAGTAACGGTCAAGACCCGCATCGGCATCGACGATCTGGACAGCGACGTGTTTTTGTTCAAATTCGTCGAAGAGCTGGCCG
>CAMYMP010000344.1 GCA_947259435.1 uncultured Woeseiaceae bacterium | reverse complement strand
GGCAAATTTAGCCCATCAGATCTAGTCCATCGGAATCTTGATCTTCTGTCCCGGATAGATCTTGTTCGGGTCGGGTATCAGTTCCTTGTTCGCCTCATGGATGCGCGTGTAGAGCGATGCCTTACCGTAGAACTTCTTGGCAATGCCACCCAGAGTATCGCCGCTGACAATCTCGTAGAACTCGATTTTCTCTTTCGCTTCTTCAACCGGTTCCGGAAACGTCAGGTCGTCGGCAATGATCTTCTCCACACCTTTGACGTCGCCAGCGATCAGCAGTGCCGTGCTTCGCGTCGCCTCGTTCGGGCACTCGCCACAAATCGTGGCAACACCATCGTCGAACTTGACGTCCAGATTCTTGATTCCGGAAAGCTTGACTTCAAGATGGTTCTTTATCTTGTCTGCCGCTTCGTCGTCTGTATCGAACAACTGTCGTCCGACGTCTTTTGCGAAATCTAATAAGCCCATGACTGCTCCTTAATTCTCTAGGTCTGGTCGTCGATCGTGGCGCCCTGAGCTGACCTGGTGACACTTTGCATGCCGTTTTCGCAGCTGGCCGCGGACGCATAGTTTTGGCTTGTCCCGATGACCTGGCCATTCGTCGACTTCAGGTTAAAACGGAATTTGCCACTAGCGGTCTCTTTCATTTCGAAGCAGTCAGGATTCGAACAGTTCTTCTGTACGGATGCGATTCCGTTCGTGCAAGAGGACTTGGACTTGTAGCCCTCACTCGAAAGGATGTTCTCGCCGTTGCCTGCTTTCAGCCGAAACCGAAACTCACCAGCCTTGTCTTTGTAACACTCGAATTTTCCCGCCATCAGTTGTTCCTCGTATCTACTAGTTCTTGGGTATTAATCGTCTAAAAGGAAGGTCACCTTCATCGTAACCCTGTATTCCGAGACTTCGCCGTTTTTGACGACGACCTTCTGTTCCTTCACCCACGCGCCTTCGACGTGGTTGATGGTCTTGCTGAATCTCTTGATTCCCTTGCGGACGGCATCTTCAAAGCTCTTCTCTGACGATGCGGAAATTTCTGTCGTTCTTGCGATGCTCATTTTCTTCTATCTCCAGGTGCCTTTAAATAGCGGAAAACCGACCCGCGTCCGAGGTCGCGACCGTGGACGAGAAACAATGGGTGAACTGGCATTCCGGCTCGTTATTGATTGTTGGGCAAATTACACACCGCAGCATGAAGAAATGCAATTTGCGGCTTGATACTTGGTCGCTGGCCAGATGTCAAAAATACTTGTTGCAAAAAAAATACAAAATGGGCCTCTATGGCGCTTGTTTATGCTGGTTTCGAGTCTGGCAGGGTATTATAGTAGCGTGTCTGCAACAAAAGCCGGTCCTGGGGACGCGAGATACGCGCCGCACGATCGCTGGTTGCAACCGATTTCCTAGAGGGGGTAAAAAAGATGAAGAACAATTGGCAACACCTGAGCGTGTTGGGTCTGGTAATGGCCGCCGTCAGCGTGCCGGCGCAATTAGCTTTTGCGCAGGAGGAAGCAGAAGACGAAGACGATCTGATCGAAGTAATTACGACGATCGGTTCACGCAGCTCCCAGCCGCGCTCGGCATCGGACAAACCGGTTGCCGTGGACTCGATCGGCTCCGAAACCATGCAGGCGACAGGCCAGACAGAGGTTGGCCGCATGCTGCAGTCGCTCGCACCGTCCTTCAATTTCTCGAGCTCGAGTATCAGTGACGGAACCGACGCGCTGCGTCCCGCTACTTTGCGCGGCCTGGGTCCGGATCAGACCCTTGTCCTGGTCAACGGCAAACGACGCCACCAGGCGTCGCTGATTCATATCAATACGTCGGTAGGCCGCGGCACGGCGGGCACCGACATGAACGCAATTCCGGCCGCTTCCATCAAGCGCATCGAAGTACTGCGTGACGGTGCTGCGGCGCAGTACGGATCCGATGCGATTGCGGGCGTCATCAACATTGTTCTCGACGACGATTCAGAGAGCGGGCACTTCGGCGTGTCGGCAGGCGAATATTCCGAAGGCGACGGCCAGACCACAAATGTCAATTTCAGCAAAGGATTTGAACTCGGCGACGCCGGTTTCCTGCACGCGGCCTTCAACTTCCGCGATCGCGACTTCACGAATCGCGCCGGACTGCACGGATCGTGTCAGTTCCCCGGGTGTGCCGATACCGATGACAACGGCATTGTAGAGCCCGGAGATCCGCGTGAGGTCACGGCGCCGCGCGACACATTCCGCATCGGCGATGCCATATCGGAGCAGTTTGCGATGACGTTGAATACCGCGATCGAGCTGGGTGAAGGCGAACTCTACGGATTTGTCACCTATTCGAATCGCGACAACGAGTCCGCGGCGTTTTTCCGGCATAACGCCAACACGGGCGGCAACGCCCCAATGGCCGATGGCGATGCCACGATACCGGCGGGCTTTTTGCCCAAGATCAATTCCGAGATCAAGGATCTGTCGTACAACTTCGGCTACAAAGTCGAGTTCAGCAACGACGCTTCACTCGACGTTTCGATTACCGACGGCGGCAATACGATCGACTACGTCACGAGCGATTCGCTGAATTCTTCGTTCGCGAACGCGCAGCGCTTTACGACGACATTGACGCCGGACGAGATTCGCGCAACGGTACCGCGCAAAGCGGCGGCCTACGGGCTGGAGCTCAACCTGCGGACCATCAATCTGGATTTCACGCAAACCTTCGACGAATTTTTCTTCGCAATGGGCGCGGAACTGCGCACGGATGAATACAAGATTATTGCCGGCGAAGAGTATGCCTACCGCGACTACGACACTGAGAACGGCATTTCGCTGTACGCAGAGGACCGTAGTGCCGGCATCCAGGGATTCCCCGGCATCGGGCCGCAATCGGCGGTCGATGAGGAGCGTGACGTATTCTCGGTATACCTGGACGGCGAATACTCTTTTTCCGACAACTTCCTTGTCAACGGCGCGGTTCGTTACGACGACTATGACGGTTTCGGGGACACGGCAAACTTCAAGCTGGCCGCCAACTTTGGCCTGACCGACAACGTGAGATTGCGTGGTGCAGTCAGCACCGGCTTCCGCGCACCGTCGATGCAGCAGCTCTATTTCAACAACGTCGGCACGCAGTTCGTACCGGACGTCAACGACGTGGATGGAGATGGCGATGTCACCGAACTCATTGCGGTACAGGTCGGGACGTTCCGTAACG
>CAMYMP010000343.1 GCA_947259435.1 uncultured Woeseiaceae bacterium | reverse complement strand
TCAAATTCTGCCATCGCGTAAGCAATCGTCACCTGCTCGTCGATCGTCCAGCTGTTCTGCCAGCGGCCCGCTACGGTCAACCGCTCAGACACCTCGTCGTAGTTGCCGTCGGACCAGAATGCGAACGAGTCGTACGCGACCGACTGACCCATACCGATGAAGTCGAGCGAAACATCTCCCACCATGTATTGCGACGGGACAGACGCGGTGCTCGGATAGGAAGGCAGCGTCAGGAACAGGCCGTCATCAAACTTCTTTTTCTCGCGCTCCGCGAAGTAGACACCGAACTCGACACCTGTGAAGATGCCGTATTCGAGACCTGCTTCAGCCGAGAGCTTACCGGTGTTGAGCTTGTCTTTGATGGTCGGCGTGTTGATGAATCCGTCCTGGGCATCGCCTGGCACGGTGTTGTTGTTGCCCCAGCCCTGGGAGCCGCCGAGAGCGACCAACGAAGTGTCGCTGTAGTCGAGCTCTGGCGTAAACCTTGCGCCCAGGTTTGAACCCTGCATCGTGTAAGCGATGTTGTCCAATGTCGTCGTATTGTCGCTGGAACGACCTGTCGCGGTAGAGTAGCTCTCGAGGCTCCAGATGTTGCGTTCCACCTCACCCGTGCTCGCATCAAATGCAAGCGTCCATACATCGCTAAGGTCGAAGGCAACGTTGACGCCGAACGATGTCAACTCGGCATCGCGTCGCTCGAAGTCGTTGCGGATCTGGGGCCTGCGATTGTTGAATACGCCGTCGAGGACGAGACCGTTCGACGTGGTGCCAACCGTCGTATCGCCCGCCCAGCCGCCCGGGATCTCGATACCACGCAGGATCTTCTCGTCGGAAAAGTCGATGTACAGCGCATCGGCCGTAATCGACAGGACGTCGGTGGGCTCAAACGTCAGGACACCCATAACCGTGTCACGATCCAGCGTCGAGGAGCGAACAAATGGCTTCGCACCACCGAGTTCGAGATCGCCGGCTCCGGTTGTCGGGAAACCCCACGAGTTCCAGCGCTCTTCCTGGTTGGGAGATTCCATTGTCGCGAATGCAAGTGCAATGCCAACAGTATCGTCGGCGAACTGGTCGATGTAAGAGAACGTCCCGCGGTAACCCGAATCGTCGCCGTCGGGATTCAGCTTGTCGTGACCGTTCTGCTCGAGCTGAGCATTGACCTGCAACACACGGTCGTAATCCAGCGGCTTGACCGTGTGCAGGTTGATCGTGCCGGCAATACCCTGGTTCATTAGAGACGCATCCGGGGTCTTGTAGACAGTCACACCCGACATGATCTCCGACGGGTAAAGATCGAATTCGATGCCGCGATTGTCGCCGATCGAGACCTGCTCGCGACCATTGAGCGTCGCGGTACTGAAGTCTTCGCCGAGACCACGAATCGAGATCGAGCTCTGGCGACCGTCCAGGCGCTGGCCGGCAAGACCCGGCAGGCGCGATATCGCCTCGGCAATACTCGAGTCAGGCAGCTTGCCGATGTCTTCAGCGGAAATAGCCTCAACGACAGACGTCGAAGTACGTTTGGTGTTGATCGAGTCAATCAGGCTCGCGCGGAACGAACCGTAAGTGACGATTTCCTCGATCACCTCATCATCGGCGTCCTGCGCGTACGCAGACATTGGCATGGCCATCACGCCTGGCAGAGCGGCCGCAACCGCAAGCGACAGCGCCGTGCGCCGGATGTTCAAAGTCAGGTTATTGGTTTCGTCTGATACAGACTGCGCACTTCGGCGTTTCTTGGACATTCGGTTTCCCCCGGGAAGGTCTTATTCTGTTGATACAACTATTTCGGTATTTTAGAAAGCGAGCCAGACATCGGCAATGCAATGCATACGTATTCATTACCTGAATACGTATGCATTGCATTGCGGCCAACACGCGCTCTGATTAGTTTGCCTGCTAAATAAAATGCTTCCACACAAGCTGCCAATGACGAATAACGCTGAGCCTCATACCTTGCCGGATGAACGGCAGGCAGGCGTATGCCTGCACATCGCGTCCTTGCCGGGCCGCTACGGCATTGGCGAAATTGGCAATGAGGCGCGGGCATTCGTCGACAAGATGCGCGATATGCAACTGGGTGTCTGGCAATTTTTGCCGACGGGACCAACAGCTTACGGCGATTCGCCCTACCAGCCTTTGTCAACGTTCGCCGGCAACGAGATGCTCATCAGTATCGGCGATCTGGTCGAAACGGGTTTGCTGGCAGAACATGAAGTTGAAGAACTGACCGCGCTGCCAACCGGCTTCGTGGACTACGGCGCGCTCATCCCGGTGAAAAATCGGCTGCTCAACATCGCGGCGCAGAGGTTTCCGTACAAAGCCAGCGATGGAATTCAGGCCCGGTACGCCGCGTTCATTGCGGCAGACGATAGCGCCTGGCTGCATGACTATGCCTTGTTTCGCATACTCAAGGCCCGACACGGTGAGCAACCCTGGCCGGAATGGAAGCCCGAATACGTGCGCCGCGACAAGAAAGCACTGCACAAGCTCGAGATCGATGAAGCTCCGCAAATCGAGGCGATCAAGATCATCCAGTTCCTTTTTCACGACCAGTGGCAGCGCTTCCGCGATTACTCACACGCCGGCGGCGTTACGCTGTTTGGCGACATGCCGATCTACATCGCGCTGGACAGCTCCGATGCCTGGGCCAACCGCGACATTCTTCGCCTTGACGAGAACGGCAGGCCGGACCACGTCGCGGGCGTGCCGCCGGACTACTTCAGCGAAGACGGGCAGCTCTGGGGCAACCCGCTCTACGATTGGAGCAAGCATGCGGCCAATGGCTACCGATGGTGGGTCGATCGCCTGAGAGCCTCGGCAAAACTGGTTGATATAGTCCGAATTGACCATTTCCGGGGATTTGAGGCCTACTGGTCGGTCCCGGCCGACTCGGCTACGGCGCGCGTGGGTGCCTGGGAACCGGGTCCGGACGATGCCATTTTTGATGCGATGGAAGCGGCACTCGGTGATCTTCCAATCGTGGCCGAGGACCTCGGTGTCATCACGCCGGAAGTGGAAGGCCTGCGCGATCGGCACCACCTACCCGGAATGAGAGTTCTGCAATTCGATGTCTGCGACCCGGAGTTTCGTCTCACAGACGTGGGCCCGAACAGCGTCTGTTACACGGGCACTCACGACAACGACACGACGGTCGGATGGTTTCACGGAAGTCCTGACGATATTCGCAGCAG
>CAMYMP010000342.1 GCA_947259435.1 uncultured Woeseiaceae bacterium | reverse complement strand
GGTTCATTGAGCGAACGGACTGCACGCCGCGCACGAAAAACGGCCACCCACCCCACAATACAACCGGGGCCGCCAGAGCGAACTGCAGCCAAGGCGCCAAATTAGCTGGAATGAGATTCATGAGCGGCTGCCCCGGAATAAGATCGCCCATCGCGTAAATGAACAGGGGCAAGGTCAGCGCGGCGCTGGCCCAGAAACGTCGCCGCATGTCGTCAAGTTCCGACGTGTCCTCTTCGCCGGCTACAATCCCCTCGGGCTCGAGGGCCATGCCGCAAACGGGACAGCCAGAGTTTCGGACATCCCGTACTTCGGGATGCATGGGGCAGGTGTAGACGGTGCCACCGAAATCGGCGGGCACCAGATCGTAGTCGCCGCTCGGCGCCTGCGTCGATGCCTTATGCCCGGCGTGACAGCAAGCATGTTCGTTTGATTCGTTTGTATTCATGGCCGCTCTATTCTAGCGTCTCGCCCGCGCCAGAACAGAAACAACGCGGGGATGACAATCAAAGTGAGAATCGTGGCGCTGACCATGCCACCCACCATCGGGGCAGCGATGCGTCGCATGACTTCCGATCCGGTACCACCGCCGAACATGATGGGCAGCAGACCCGCAATAATGGCGGCAACGGTCATCATGATCGGCCGCACTCGAAGCAAGGCACCGTCGATCACCGCCTGTTGCACGTCCGCATTCGCGAGTGCACGCCCCTCCGACTCGGCCGCGGCGATATGCCGACGCATCGCCTGGTTCAGGTAAACCAGCATCACGACGCCGATTTCAACCGCAACGCCGGCCAACGCGATAAAGCCAACGCCAACAGCAACGGACAGGTCGTAACCCAGCAGGTACAACAGCCAGAGCCCACCGATCAATGCCATTGGCAGAGTGCCGATAATGATTGCGACTTCCGCAAAGCGCCGGAAACTCAGGTACAAGAGCAAGACAATTATCGCGAGCGTCACAGGACCGACCACGGACAGTCGTTCTTTCGCACGCACCATGTACTCGTACTGACCGGACCAGGCCAACGAATAACCCGCTGGTAGCGGCACCGCATCCGCAACCACGCGCTGCGCCTCACCGACATATGAACCCAGATCCCGTCCGGTGATGTCGACATAGGTCCAACCATTCAGGCGTGCGTTTTCGCTTTTTATGAGCGGCGGTCCATCGACTACCTTCACGTCGGCGACATCCGCCAATGCGATACGCGCGCCTTGCGGCGTGACAATAGGCAGCAACTTCAGCTGCTCCGCCGAGTCCCGCACTCGCTGCGGGTAGCGAACATTGACCGGGTAGCGCTCGAGCCCCTCGACCGTCTCCGTGACGTTCATGCCGCCGACTGCAGATCGTACAACGTCCTGAACGTCATTGATGTTCAGCCCGTATCGCGACGCGCGTTTACGATCGATGTCGACATCAACGTAGCGCCCGCCGGTAACCCGCTCCGAATACACCGAAGCAGTGCCTTCTACATCCGCCAATACGCGCTCAAGATCCCGTCCAATACTCTCGATAATCTCGAGATCGGGCCCCGCTACCTTGATACCGACCGGTGTCTTGATGCCAGTCGCCAGCATGTCGATGCGCGTCTTGATCGGCATGACCCAGGCATTTGTAAGCCCCGTGTACCTGACGACACGATCAAGCTCGGCCCGCAGCCCTTCGGGCGTCATACCCTGCCGCCACTCGTCGCGGGGCTTAAACTGTATGACCGTCTCGATCATCGTAAGCGGCGCCGGATCGGTCGCTGTTTCAGCGCGCCCGATTTTGCCGAATACCTGTTTCACTTCCGGGACCTGGAGGATCATCTTGTCGGTGTTTTGCAGGATCTCCCGTGCCTTGTCGATCGATACTCCGGGATAGGTTGTTGGCATGTACATCAGGTCGCCTTCGTCCAGCGGCGGCATGAATTCGGAGCCGAGTCTCGTTGCAGGCCAAAGGCCGACCAGAAGCACAACGCCGGCCAGTACCAGCGTGCCTTTGGGAAACCGAATCACGGCATGGATGATCGGCTGGTACGCTGCAATGAGTACGCGATTGATGGGGTTTCGGTGCTCCGGCGTCACATTACCGCGAATGAAATAACCCATGAGTACCGGTACAAGCGTGATCGAAAGCCCCGCCGCTGCTGCCATTGCGTACGTCTTTGTGAACGCAAGCGGTGCGAACAAGCGCCCCTCCTGTGCTTCCAATGTAAATACGGGCAAGAAGCTCAGCGTGATGATCAGCAAGGAGAAAAAGAGGGGCGGACCCACCTCTGCAGCAGCATCGGCCATTATTCGCCATCGATTTTCATCTGTAAGCGGTTCTTTCTCAATGTGCTTGTGCGCGTTTTCAATCATCACGATTGCAGCGTCGACCATGGCACCGATCGCAATGGCGATACCACCGAGCGACATGATGTTTGCATTGATGCCCTGCATCTTCATGACGATAAACGCGGCGAGAATTCCGACCGGCAGGCTCAGAACTATGACAGCGGATGAACGCAGGTGGAACAGGAACACGGCGCACACCAGGGCGACGACCAGAAACTCCTCGAGCAATTTTCTCTGCAGCGTGTCCACCGCACGGTTAATCAAATCCGAACGATCATAGGTCGTCACAATTTCTACGCCATCGGGAAGACTGCGCTCAAGTTCTGCGAGACGATTCTTGACGCCATCGATTGTCGTCAGTGCGTTCTCGCCCCAGCGCATGATGATCACGGCACCAACGACCTCGCCTTCACCATTAAGGTCGGCGATTCCGCGGCGCATTTGTGGGCCAAGTCGAATCTCGGCGACATCGGACAGTACGAGCGGCGTGCCCTTATCATTGACGCCCAGCGGAATATCACTGAGATCGGCAATGTTCTCCAGGTAGCCGCTCGCACGCACCATGTACTCGGCCTCGCCCATTTCGATCACCGAGCCGCCGCTTTCCTGGTTGCCCTGTTGTATTGCCATCCTGAGCCTGGCCAGCGGAATGCCAAAGGCGCGCAGCTTGTCCGGATCCACGACCACCTGGTATTGGCGCACCATGCCACCAATGGTTGCCACCTCGGCGACACCCGGGACAGTCTGCAGTTCGTACTTTAGAAACCAGTCCTGCATACTTCGCAGCTCGGCGAGATCGTTCTGACCACTGCGATCGACGAGTGCATATTCGTAGACCCAACCGACGCCCGTGGCATCCGGCCCCAGCGCCGGCTT
>CAMYMP010000341.1 GCA_947259435.1 uncultured Woeseiaceae bacterium | reverse complement strand
CTCCTGCGTTCGATGTCGATGGCCAAGTATGAGCGGCTGCTGCCGCGCATTTTTCCGGGCGCCGACAGGCTCGATGTCCGCGACCTTCGAGGTCAGCTGATCTGGCAAATTTCCGCTGCACAGGGCGACGAGTGCGCTCCTGAGGCACCGACCGACGGTGAGTCTGCCGCCTGGTCTGACTTCGGTCCTGGCGTCGAGCGTCGGCAACTCGCGAGCGGCCAAACGGAGTTTCGCGCGGCGTTGCAGTCACGGGAGTTTAGCAAACTCGGCTACCTTGTCGCCGGTTACAGGACGCAACCCAGCGTGCCGATGTCGACCGCGCCCGAGCCGTTGCGCCGTGCCTTCGCCGACGCATTGGCATTCCTGCAGGAGGAACTCGAGCTGCAGTTGGAATGCGATCAGCTCGCCGTGGAGCTGACCGAACGTTATGAAGAACTGAATCTCGTTTACTCGACACAGGATCAGGTCGAGTACCTGGAGGAAGGTCAGGAAGCACTGGTCAGCCTCGTGAGCAACTGTGCCGATTATCTCGACGTCGGCCTTGCAGCACTCGTATGCCGGGACCGCAACCTTGTCCTGCATAGCGTCAACACCGGCCATGCACCGGTGGACACCGAGGCTCTTCTCGATCTTCTGGGCGGGAAAATTTACGATCGGGTCGAGTCCCAGATTCAGGGCGTCATTCTAAATGAAACAGACGATGTCGAACGTCAGCGATTACTCGAAGGACGTAAAGAAAACGTGCTCGCCCACCCCATAGTCGACAACCATGGCACCGCCATAGGCCTGATCGCCGTTGTCGCACACAAACAAAAGCACACTTTTTCAAATGGCGATCGTAATCTTCTCGAAGTCATGGCCAAGAAAGCGTCGCGAATCATTCACACGCACCATGACTCGCTGACCGGATTGATGAACCGCAGTGGATTCGAGCCCTCGCTGGTTGCAGCAGTCGCCAGCTCGCGCGCCAACAAGAGGCAGCATTGCCTGTTACATATCAATATCGACCAGCTGCACGTGGTCAATGATCTGATGGGATATCAGGAAGGCGACGCTCTGATACGCCGCGTTGCCAAATTGTTGCGCGCCAGACTTCGGGACAGCGACTATTTGGCCCGTCTCGGCGGCGACGAATTCGCCGTGCTGCTCTCCAATTGCGACATCAATCAGGGTCACACCATCGCGGAGAAAATCCGCACTGCGCTTCGTGAAATGACGGTCGTATCAGCCAGTCGTCAACTGGATGTAACCGCCAGTATTGGCGTCGCAGTGATTGGCCCTGAGACGGAGGGTATCGTCGGCGTCATGGCTTCCGCAGAGATTGCCTGTAAATCGGCGAAAGACGGAGGTCGTGACAGAATCCAGGTATTCGAAGTAGACAACACGGCGCTTGTGAGACGCAGCGAGGAGGTCGAATGGGTCGGCCGCGTTCACGAGGCGTTGCGCGAGGACCAGTTTCTGCTTCATTGCCAACCCGTGATGCCACTGGCCGATCCCGATCAGCCCCCGCATTTCGAATTTCTTGTACGCATGCGTGGTGAAGACGGCGAGATATTGTCCCCTGCACTGTTTCTGCCAGCAGCTGAACGTTATCAGTTGATGCCGTTACTGGACCGCTGGGTCGTGCACGACGCCCTGCAATCACTGGCCGCATGCTGGCCATCAATAGCGTCCAGCGAGGCCGTATTTTGCATCAACCTGTCCGGACAATCGTTGACGAATAACGGGTTTCTGGCATTTATCGCAGACGAGCTCACAGCTACCGGCATTCCGCCAAACCAGATTTGCTTTGAGATTACCGAAACAGCGGCGATCTCCAATATCGATGAGGCAACAATTTTCATGGGCGCCCTGCAAAACATCGGTTGCCGCTTTGCACTCGACGATTTTGGAGCAGGCCTGAGTTCTTTTGGTTATCTCAAAATGCTGCCGGTTGATTACCTGAAGATCGACGGTAGTTTTGTGCGTGAGGTGACCACCGACATGGTCTCCCGCTCTATGGTCGACGCAATATGTCAGATCGGCAGGACCATGGGATTGAAAATGATCGCCGAGTATGTCGGCGACGACGCCACGGTAGAGGTGCTGCAGGAATCCGGCGTAGACTATATGCAGGGTTTCCACATTGGTAAGCCCGTGCCGTTCGACGAGATTGCGAATCGCTTGCAGGGCGACGCCACTGTCGCATCGGCATGAACAAACCGGCCGACCAGGAAGCCAAGGCAATAACGCGGGTACGCATAGGCGTTGCGACACACGTAACGCCCCAATCGTCCTTGGCTGGCAACGAAGCGCTACAGGACCTGCTGCTTGTCATTGACGAATGTATCGACAGCGGCGAAATCAAGATCATCATCGACTTCTCGGCTGTACAGATTATCGACGGCCTCGCCGTATCGGCCCTCATGGACCTGCAGGACCGCCTACTGAAGCTCGGCGGCTGGGTCAAGATTTCGGGCCACAACAGTATTATCGCCGAGGTCGCTGCAATCACCGGCCTGTCGGACTACGTCACATTTCTAAATAGTGACGGTGAACGCGATCGCAGGCAATCCGACGAGATCAGTTTCGGCCCGGGCGCACGATTGGGTGACATCCTCGTGGCCGTGTCCCAATCCCTGGATGATCCAGGCGGTTTTGAGATCGACAAACACCGCCAGATCGTCAGGGGTGTGCGACTTCTGGAGCACGCCTGCGACTTTCATCTTCAGGGGATAGACCCCGGCTAGATCGAACAGGGTCTCCGGGGATGAGATCAGGCTATCGCCCGGCTTCATGCCGAGACCTTCCGCCACCGTGGCGCCCACCACGCAGTCACCCAGAAGTGCGAGGTGACGCCCTTCAGCGACCGTCAATCCCCGAAAGTCAAAATAATCCAGCGTGGTGCCGATGATCGGAAAGCCCCGCGCCTGAAACCGCGCATACAATGGGATGGGCAAGCCCAGGTTCGACGCCGTGACCTGGTGTGCGGCCGCCATGGTCAACAGCTCAGGCACCTCATCGCTGAAGTAGAGCGTATGCATGATCAAGTCCAAGGCGCTACCCTTGGCGCCGATCACCAGCGGGGTTGACGTGGCTCGAGAACGTAGCTGGCGTTCGCTTTCATCGAGTAAAAGCTCGAGAGCCATGGGCAGAATCGCGATCAGGGTAATGCAGGCCACCAGCGTAGCCGTCTTGGCCTTGTTGAAGCCCACGTACTT
>CAMYMP010000340.1 GCA_947259435.1 uncultured Woeseiaceae bacterium | reverse complement strand
AATGACCAGACGATCGCCGTAGCGGCTGTTCGGTCCCGCCGTGAAACTTCGCGAGCGCACGTTCTCACTGAGGTCGAGAACGACACGGAGTTGCCCGTTCGCACGCACGCCGCTGCGTATCGCCCGAACCGAGCCAACGCCACCCGGCATCCGGGTTAAAGCGCGCGCAAGGCGGCCATCTTTGAGATCGACAACAAGGCGGTCCGGGCCGCGCAGCGTGAAAATCGAGTGCTTTGCCGGCTCACTCAGGTCGAGTACGACCCGCGTCTTGCCATTTTCGGCCCAAATGCGGATATTTTCGACCGTGCTCGCAGACTGCGCCGCACCGGCAAGCAGCACAAGGAGTGTGGTCAGGTACAGGCGTCGGAAACGCATCTCGGGCAGTCGAACTCGCATCTTGGGATTATGTCGGGTGAGTATACCGCCGCCGCCGGGAAATCCAATATTTTTGTATCAAAATTATGAAGATATCGAACTTAGTTAATCCTGGAGCTAGCTCACCCCGGCCGCGCCCATTTGCGCCACCAGTTCGGCCCCGCGCGCGCTCAGACCCGTAATCTCCGCGTTGCGACCCGTTGGCGCGTATTCCAGCCTGATCAACAGGTCGGCGCTTGCTGCCAGCGCCGGTGCTCGATCCGGCCATTCGACCAGGCGAAAACCGTCCTCGAGTTCGTTCCAGCCCAGATAACGGAGCTCTTCATCGTTAGAAACCCTATATAAATCAATGTGATAGATAATTCCATGGGGGAGCTCGTAGGGCTCGACCAGAGTATAGGTCGGGCTCGGTACCTTGCCGCCATGGCCCATGGCCGCGATCAGTGCCCGCGCAAAAGCTGATTTTCCGGCCCCGAGTTCGCCCTCGAGCAGCAACGTCCAACCAGCCGTGCTGGCCGGCAGCAACGCCTGCAACCGGGTGGCGAGTTCATCAGTCGCCGCCGGGTCGGGTAAATGCACCCTCATAGGTTGATTACGCGCCTTAGCTCGGCCAACAGATCCGACGCCACGAGGCCACGCTCTCCGCTTCGGGCGGCACGATCGCCTGCCCGCGCGTGAACTTCGACGCCGACGGCCGCCGCTTCCTCAAGGCTCAGGCCCTGGGCAAGCAGTGCGGCAATGATGCCCGTCAGCACATCACCCATACCCGGCGATGCCATGCCGGGATTGCCGGACGTGCACAGCCACGGCACCCCCGAGGCACTCGACACCAGCGTCCCGGATCCTTTGAGCACCGCGACACCACCGTAGCGTTCCTGCAGACGATAGAGCACGTCGCGTCTATCGGCCTGCACCGCAGCGACGCCGTCCCCTAACAGGGTGCCGGCCTCGCCTGGATGCGGCGTAATCACACGGTTGTCTGCCGCCGCGGGCGACTCGGCCAGCCAGTTCAGAGCATCGGCATCCCAGACGGCCGGCCGGCTATCTGCGCCGATCACTGCGACGAGACCCGCTGCCCACGGCGATCGGCCCAATCCTGGTCCGAACGCAATGACGTCGGCTTTGTCCAGCAACGGTTCGAAGTCTTCCGCTGCGCTGACTCCGTGGGACATCAGTTCGGGCCGGGAAGCAACAATGATCGCGGCATGGCCCGGATCGGTTGCGATGCTGACGCGGCCTGCACCAGTCCGCAGCGCGGCCTCGCCGCAAAGGCGCACGGCGCCAGGCATACCGGCACCGCCGCCGACGACAAGCACGTGCCCGAAGTCTCCTTTGTGCGCAGAACGGCGTCGGGGCGACAGGCTGCGCTGCAGCTGATCGTCATCGATGCGCCGGAATTCTGTCTTGCTGGACTGGCGGCACTTGGCGGGAATTCCCAGATCAGCAAAAACCACTTCACCGCAGTAATCCTGCCCGTCGCCGAGGAACAGTCCGGCTTTCAGACCAACAAACGTCACTGTAAGGTCTGCGCGCACAGCAAAGCCCATTACGGCGCCCGAATCGGCGTGTAGACCCGTTGGAATATCGAGCGCCACGACGCTTGCGTCGTGCGCATTGATCGCCGCAACGGCCAGGGCAAATTCTCCTTCGACATCGCGCTCCAGGCCACTGCCCAGCAGCGCGTCGACAAGCAGTTCGGCTTCGGCGTCCAGCGTGCCGGACCACGCCGCAACAACACCGCCCTCGGCCGCGAAGTCACCGTATGCGGTCGCCGCGTCGCCCTTGAGCGTCGCCGGGTCCACGAGCGCGACGACCGAGACCAGGATGCCCTCGCTCGCTGCGACTCGCGCGACAACGTAGCCATCCCCGGCGTTATTGCCGGCGCCGCAGACAATTTGCCAACGTGTTGCGTCGGGAAATCGAGCCCGGGTCTCGCTGACTGCGGCGGCGCCAGCCCGCGACATCAGTGTATAACCGGCGATCGTTTCATCTTCTATTGCCGTGCGGTCGATCTCTCGGACCGTGGCGACCGAATAGATGTCGTTAGGTAAGGAAGTCATCCTGACGATTATACTGTGAGCCGGCCCGGAACATGCATTGCAACAACCACGTATGAATACAACACGCAGAATGGCGGCGCTCAAAGCCGACATTGTCCGCTGGGGGGCGGAGCTCGGATTTCAGCAGGTCGGTGTCAGCGATATTGATCTCGCCGAGGCCGAGTCGCGACTCAATGAGTGGTTAGCCGATGAGCAGCACGGTGACATGGACTACATGCATAAGCACGGCACCAAGCGCAGCCGGCCGGAGCAACTCGTCACGGGGACCATTCGTATCATATCGGTGCGTATGGACTATCTGCCGGACGACCAGGATGCCGCACAGACGCTGCTCGACCATGAATCCATCGCGTACGTGTCGCGCTATGCCTTGGGCCGCGACTACCACAAAGTCCTGCGCCGGCGGCTGCAGCAGCTGGCAACGAGAATAGAACAGCACATCGGCGAGTATAGTTATCGCGTGTTTGTCGACAGTGCTCCGGTGCTCGAGAAGGCTATCGCGGAAAAGGCAGGCATCGGCTGGATCGGCAAACACACCAACGTTATTAGCAAGGATGCCGGCTCATGGTTTTTTCTGGGTGAGTTGTATACAGACCTGCCGCTACCGGTCGATCAGGCTGCGACGGACCACTGCGGGACCTGTCGTGCGTGCATCGATGTCTGTCCGACTGACGCTATCATTGCGCCGTACAAGCTTGATGCAAGGCGCTGCATCTCTTATCTGACAATTGAAATGCGCGAGTCTATTCCGATTGAGTTTCGCAAGGCGATCGGCATCC
>CAMYMP010000339.1 GCA_947259435.1 uncultured Woeseiaceae bacterium | reverse complement strand
TCGGGTGAAAAGGTCGAACAATTCAGCTTCGAAAACGAGGCGCAGGCGCGCGACGTCGAAAAGACGATTATCGCTGCCGCCGACGGCAGGCTAACCACGGTTAGCGTCACCAAGCGTCAGCGCCGCCGCAATCCGGCCGCGCCGTTTACGACTTCGACGCTGCAACAGGAATCCTCCAGGAAACTCGGATTCAACACGCAGTGGACCATGCGCGTCGCGCAGAAGCTGTACGAGGGAATCGAGTTGCCGGGTGAAGGCAACGTCGGTCTGATTTCATACATGCGTACTGACTCCGTAACCCTCGCAGCCACGGCCGTCGACGAAATTCGCGAAGTCATTGCCGAACGCTACGGCAACGAAAACGTCCCCGAGTCGCCGCGCGAATTCAAGAACAAATCGAAAAATGCGCAGGAAGCCCACGAGGCAATCAGGCCGACTTCGGCGGCACGCAGCCCGGATTCGTTGAAAGGCGCGCTCGACGAGGACCAGTTCAAACTGTATTCGTTGATCTGGAAGCGAACGATGGCCTGCCAGATGGTGCCGGCTGTCTTCGACACCGTTGCTATTGAGCTCGCGCCTGGCGACTTCAAGCTCGCCGGCACTGACGGCCGGCCTGACGACGGGCATCGGTTTCGTGCGAACGGCTCGATTCTCGTCGAGCCCGGCTTCATGGCTGTTTACAAGGAAGGACGGGACGACAGCGGCAAAGAAGACGAGGGCGACCGGCTCTTGCCCAACATCGCCGAAGGCGATGTCATCAGCCTCGACGAATTGCGCCCGGAACAACATTTCACGGAGCCACCGCCGCGGTTTACGGAAGCGAGCCTCGTCAAGACGCTCGAGGAATATGGCATCGGCCGACCCTCAACGTATGCGAGCATCATCGCAACGCTCAAGAATCGCGAATATGTCGAGATAGACAGTAAACGGTTTTTCCCAACGGACATCGGTCGCATCGTCAACGGTTTTCTGACGGATCATTTCTCGCAGTACGTGGACTACGACTTCACGGCCAGGCTCGAAGACGACCTCGACGAAGTTTCTCTTGGCAAAAAGGACTGGGTCCCGCTGCTGGATAATTTCTGGAGACCGTTCAAAACTCTCTGCGACGACAAGGAAGAATCCGTCACGCGTGAACAGGTCGCACAGGCCCGCGAACTCGGCACCGATCCGAAGAGCGGCAAGCCGATGACAGTGCGCATGGGACGCTACGGACCATTCGTGCAAATAGGCACCAAGGACGACGAAGAGAAACCAAAATTCGCCGGCCTGCGTCCCGGCCAGAAAATGAGCGAAATCACGATGGAAGAGGCGCTTGAACTCTTCAAGCTGCCGCGCAAGCTCGGCGAAACATCCGACGGCTTGCCGGTCTCAGCGAGCGTCGGGCGTTTCGGGCCATACGTGCGCTACGGCGACAAGTACGTGTCAATGAAAGAAGACGATCCGTACACCATCGAACTCCCTCGCGCACTCGAGTTGATCGAGGCCAAGAAAATCGAAGACGCCAACCGCATCATTCTGGATTTCGAAGATGACGGCATTCAGGTGCTGAATGGTCGATACGGTCCTTACATAACGGACAAAACCAAGAATGCCCGTGTTCCGAAGGACCGCGAGCCCAAGTCACTAACTCTTGAAGAATGCAAGGAGCTGCTTGCAGCGGCGCCAGTGCGCGGCCGGCGAGGCAAGAAAAAGGTAGCGAAGAAAAAGGCGGCGAAAAAGAAAGCAAAAAAGGCCGCGAAGAAGAAAAGTAAAAAGAAAGCGGCGAAGAAAAAGCCCGCAGACTGAACGCCGGACATGCTCATGAAGTTGTCAATCATGCGCGCCGCCGACACATTGCTCGGCGGCGGTGTCATCGCATATCCGACCGAGGGCGTCTACGGTCTGGGCTGCATGCCAGACGATATCGATGCGATACAGCGCCTGCTGGCGCTAAAGCGACGCGATCCATGCAAGGGACTGATCCTGATCGCATCGGACAGGTCACAGCTCGATGCCTGGGTCGACCCGGACGCATCCCGCATCCCAGACCCTGACCCCTCGCATCCGATAACATGGGTCGCACCCGCGCAGGACGATGTCTTGTGGCTTGTCACCGGTGATCATGCAAGCCTGGCAGTTCGGCTGGCGAGCAATCCGATCGCAGCGGCAATCTGCGCCGCAGTAGAGTCGCCCATCGTATCGACCAGCGCGAACCTCGCTGGCCAACGCGTTGCCCGAAACCGTATTGTGCTGCGCCGCAAGTTCGGAGCTTGTGTAGACTACATCGTACCGGGCCCATCATCTGGCGCATCAGAAATCCGCGATCTTGCAACCGGCAAAATTATTCGGCCTTACGCTGCATGAACGAACTCGATCAAGTCAAAGACTATTTGCAGGCCCTGCAGAATCGCGTTGTCACCGAGCTCGAACAACTCGACGGCAACGCGGACTTTCGTCGCGATGCGTGGGACAGGCCCGGTGGCGGCGGTGGCCTGAGCTGCGTGCTTAGCAACGGCGGCGTTTTCGAGCAAGCCGGCGTCGGCTTTTCTCACGTCTTTGGCGACAAAATGCCACCGTCGGCAACCAAACATCGGCCAGAACTTGCGGGCAGCGGCTTTCAGGCCGTTGGCATGTCGCTCGTTATTCATCCGCGCAACCCGTACGTGCCGACGACGCATGCGAATTATCGTTTCTTCACGGCAAGTAACGAAGACGTTTCGGCGTGGTGGTTTGGTGGCGGCTTTGACCTGACGCCCTATTACGCCTTCGAAGAGGACGTCATTCACTGGCACCGGGTCGCGAGAGACGCGTGCAGACCGTTCGGTGACGATCTCTACGACCGGTTTAAGCAGTGGTGCGACGAGTACTTTTTTCTCAAACATCGAAATGAGACACGCGGTATCGGTGGTCTGTTTTTCGATGACCTTAATGAGTTCGGCTTTGAGAAGAGCTTCGCGTTTCTGCAATCGGCGGGGAACGCGTTTCTACCCGCCTATCGCCCGATCGTCGAAAAGCGCAAAAATCATCGTTACGGAGAACGGCAACGCGAGTTTCAACTATACCGTCGCGGCCGTTATGTCGAGTTCAATCTCATCTATGACCGCGGAACGATTTTCGGACTGCAATCCGGTGGCCGAACTGAATCCATCCTGATGTCACTGCCGCCGCGAGTGCGCTGGGAGTATGACTGGCATCCGGAAGCCGGTTCGGCCGAAGCGAAGCTCTACAGCGATTTTCTGCGGCCCCGGGACTGGCTGCGACACGACACAACGACAGCAGATTGACCAGCTGCCGGGTCGCATCTGTCGAACATTCTCTTTTGGCGCCTTGAGTGGTAACGTCGAAGGATGTCGTGGATTGATGAAATCGAAGCCGGCGATGCCGACGGCAAGCTGAGCGAGATGTATGCCGAGCTCGTAAAGAAGCGCGGCAAAGTCTCAAATATCCTGAAAGTGCACAGCCTCAATCCCGAGGCGATGGGGGCCCATCTCTCCGGCCTTAGTCGCGCAGAACGAGAGGCAATCGCGGTCGTCGTGTCGGCTGCGAATGATTGTTCTTACTGTGTCAATCACCACACCGAAGCTCTGAGAAACTACATCAAAGATGACGAGACGCTCGAGATGCTAACGAGCGCCGACGGGCTGGAGGCCCTCGAGCCCCGCTTGAGTAATATCGTGCGCCACGCCGAAAAACTGACATCGGCGCCGTCTGCGATGACCGAGAGTGACCTCGGCGAGCTGCGCGCGGTCGGATTATCCGACAGAGACATTCTCGACCTGACGCTTATCGTCGGCTATTTCAATTTCGTCAACCGCATTGCGTCAGGGCTTGGCGTTGCGTTTTCGGCTCAAGAATTGAGCGGCTATCTGGACGAATAAGTGCCTACCCTGCGTCTACTGGCAATTCTCTTGTTGCTGGCTTCTGTCGACGCGCTGGCGGAGTACGAATCGCAATTGCGCGACGCCGGCAGCCTCGGAGCGATTCGCCTGGCCGACACCGAAGATCCCAGCGCGCGCAAAGTCTATATCGTGCAGCTCAAGGAACCGGCCGCGGCAGGACATCACGCCGCCCTGTCCAGCGCAGCGCTCAAATCAGGCGCCGGTGGCGCGCCGCGTGTTCGCTTCGACAAGGCCAGCGCAGCGATGCAAAGCTACACGGCGCGACTGGCGGAACAACAGAATACGGTGTTTGCAAAAGCTGGCGCCGATGCGGAATTGATCTATCGCTACCAGTACAGCCTGAACGGATTTGCCGCAAGGATGCATCCCTCGCAGGCCCACAAGCTCGACAGTCTCCCGGAGGTACTGCATGTCTGGGAGGACGAGATTCGCCCGCTCGCAACGAACTTCAGCCTCGAATTTCTGGGGCTGTTCGATGCTGACGTCGGCCTGCGCGGCACGCCGGGGCTGGATGGTGAGGATGTCATCATTGGCGTCATTGATAGCGGTATCGCGCCGAAGCATCCCGCCCTTAAGGATACCCGGGAAGCGGATCGGCCCCGATTGTGCCAGGGCGATTGGGCCGAGAACTCACTGCTTGGCCGCTGGCTTTGCCGTCGTTTCGAGAAGCGCGACGATGTGCTGCTGTTCGAGCCGCCCGAGGCCTGGAACGGCATCTGCCAGGCGGGCGAAGACTTCGAGGCAACGGACTGCAACAACAAGCTCATCGGCGCGCGCTATTTCATCGAAGGTGCAGAAGCCTCGGGGCCCATTGACGAGGGCGAGATTCGGTCCGCGCGCGATGTCGACGGCCACGGCACCCACACGGCGACGACGGCGGCGGGTAATCGCGTCAAAGCATCGATCTTCGGCTCTTTTATCGGCCGAATTGAAGGCATTGCACCGCGAGCGAGAGTGGCAGTTTACAAGGCATGCTGGTTGCGCCCGGACGATCAGCGGGCAAGCTGTAATACATCTGACCTCGCTAACGCCATCGATGCCGCAGTCGCCGACGGCGTAGACATCATCAACTATTCCGTCGGCAGCTCACTCACGCGCGTCACGGCGCCCGATGACGTGGCGCTGATGGGAGCTACCAGGGCCGGGGTTCTAACGGTCGTCGCCGCCGGTAACGAAGGGCCCAATCTGGGCACCATAGGGTCGCCCGCGGGCGGCCCGTGGGTTATTACCGCGGGGGCCTCCAGCCGCGAGGGCAAATCCTCCTTTGAGGCAATCGAGATAAAGACACCGGCGGCGATTGCCGGCCTTATTGCCGTCAAGGAGGCGAACTTCACGCCCAAACTTGCGGATCGAGGCCCCATTGACGGCACGCTGGTGCTGGTCGATGACGACGACGACACACTCAACGATGGTTCGGATGGCACGACATCTGATGCTTGTGAACCACTTGTCAACGCGGCCGACGTGTCCGACAACATAGCGCTGATCCAGCGCGGTGGCTGCACCTTCACGGACAAGATCAAGAATGCCGCCGATGCCGGTGCCGTAGCGGCGCTGGTGTATAACCTCGCTGGCGACCCGATCGTCATGAACGGCACTGCGGAGGAATCTGATATCCCAGCGCTCATGATCGGGCAGGCCGACGGCAATCTGATCATTGCCGAATTCGACGCAGGCAATGAAGTTACTGTCCTGCTCGACGACGGGCAGCTATTGACCGAGAGCGACACGGGCCACGTCATGGCCTCGTTCTCGGCGCGCGGGCCGGGGCCCGCTCCGGACATCCTCAAGCCCGATGTTACTGCCCCAGGGGTCAACATTCTCGCCGGCTACACGCCAGACGCAACGAATGCGACACCCGACGAGAACTTTGCTTACCTCTCGGGCACTTCGATGTCGACGCCACACGTCGCGGGCGTTGCGGCGCTTTTGCTGCAGGCCCACCCCGACTGGAGCCCGTCAGCCATCAAGTCCGCCTTGATGACGACGGCGCGACAGTCAGTCGTCGGTGCAGATGGCGAGACTTCCGCAAATCCATTCGACTTCGGTGCCGGACATATCGTGCCGAACGGCGCCAATGACCCGGGGCTCGTTTACGATGTTAGCGATGACGAATTCGACGCCTTCGCTTGCGGCATTGAGTCACCGGCCGTAACGCCAGAACGCTGCGACGAACTCGAAGCGGCTGGCCTGTCATTTGCGGCCGCGGACCTCAATCAGCCGTCCATTGCCGTGGCGCGGCTTGCCAATGAACGAACCGTCCGCAGAAGCGTCAGGAATGTCGGCGATCAGGCCGAGACTTACGTTGCGAACATCATCGCACCGTCCGGCATTGCTGTCAGCGTGGTCCCGCCGAGCATTAGTCTGGCGCCAGGAGAGTCGGTATCGTTTGATATCACTTTCAGCTTCGAGTCCGGTCCGCTCGATTTATGGCGCTTCGGATCGCTGACCTGGGACAGTGGCAATCACACGGCTTACAGTGCGCTCGCGATTCGGCCAACGTCAATTACGGCACCAGCTGAAGTAACGGCGTTTGGTGCTGATGGCGCACTCAACTTCGATGTTGAGTTTGGCTATACGGGCGCCTATTCACCGGGCGTGCACGGGCTTCCTGCAGATCAGGCGTATTTACGTTTCGCGCTGTTCGACACATTGACCGATGGTGATGACGATCTTGACCTGTACATTTACTACTGCGCAGATCTCATCAACTGCGTACGCATTGGAGAAAGTGGCGAGCCGACCTCGGAGGAAGAGGTCAACTTCCTGCTCCCGGCGGGTGGGCGCTATACGGTGCTTGTGCACGGCTTCGATACGGACGAGTTTGCAGGTGGCGCCGGCGCAAACTACAGCCTGCTCGCCTGGTCTTTCGGCCTGGACGACGACCAGGGCAACATGACCGTGGCCGGCCCTGCTTTTGTCAATGCGGGCAGCACCGAAAACCTAACGGTCAACTGGTCCGGACTCTTATCCGATACTATTTATCTTGGCGGCATATCGCATAACACGCCGCAGGGCCTCTCCGGGATCACGATCATTCGAATCGGCAACTAGGATATCCAGCCCTTGCTCTTGGCGATCCGCGAATACCAGATGAGCGCAGCACCGATTATCACGACGGCTGACTGAATGATTGCCGGCGTCGTTCCGAACATTGCAATCGCATCATTAAGAACAAAAGTATTGAGATCCTGAATGAGTACGGCGACCAGCGAAATCACAAACATCGGTCCCGCCATTGCCTTGCGCAACAGCAACAGCAGGCAGCCCAGCACCCCGGTGGTTACGCCGACTGCAAACGCTGATGTCGCCCACTTGGGCACAGCCAGCATAAATTCAACCTGCTCCGGAGTGTAGGCTTGCGCAAGCTGTTCGGGCGTCGCACTGACCTGCATCACGTAGACCATCAATCCGAACAGGTTCCAGATCAAGGCGGCGCCGCCGATGAACCAGAATGTCATGGGCGGTTTACCATTCAGTACGTCGGCCATGGCAATCCCCTCTTTATTTTGTTGTTAATGGGATGCCACGATCATCCAACGGCGACCCGCCAAATGCAAGCGACGGGTCCGCCGGGTCAGGACCTTTTGTTTGCCAGGGCGGCGCAGGGCTTGTAGCGAAAACAGCTGGTAACGTGATCGTTGACCATGCCCGTCGCCTGCATATGCGCATAGATGATCGTGCTGCCGACAAACTTGAAACCGCGTTTCTTGAGGTCTTTGCTCAAGGCGTCGGACTCGGGCGACGTCGCCGGAATTTCGCCGTCCTTGCTGAAGCGATTCTGAATCGGCCGGCCGCCAACGAAGCTCCAGATATATTCGCTGAAGGAGCCGAATTCTTTCTGCACGGCACGAAACGCCCTGGCGTTGCTGACGGCTGACCGGACTTTGAGCCTGTTTCTGACGATGTCCGGATTCTGCAGCAGTTTCTCGATGCGGTTCTCCGTAAAGCGCGCGACCTTCTCGACGTCGAAGCCGGCGAACGCCTTGCGGTAGCCTTCACGTTTGTTGAGGATCGTAGACCAGCTCAGGCCCGCCTGTGCGCCCTCCAGAATCAGAAACTCGAACTG
>CAMYMP010000338.1 GCA_947259435.1 uncultured Woeseiaceae bacterium | reverse complement strand
TCGCCTTAAGGCGATCCTCACCCCTGCGGGGCGCCTCCGGCGTCCAAATCGGCTATGCCGATTTGTCGCGAACTGATCTGCCCCTGGCCACCATTTGGCGGATTGTGAAATCCCAATAGGTGCGTGACACATTCAGCCTGATTGATGATGGCAATCATCGTTTCAAGCCAGGAAACTATCGATTGCAGCGATACGGGAGCTCGAGCACCTTGCGATCTTCGAAGCCCTGACCCGCCACCGCCCGCATGAAATTCGGATAAGGGCGCGGATCGAAGTGCGCATAGGCCACATAGTCCGAAATCCTGTCGAAGTCCATGCGCTCGTCATACTCGACAAACATCCGTTCCGCAGCTTCATCGTCGCCGATGACCTTGTAAGCGAGCCACAAAATGCTGAAGTCGTCCGGATATTTTTTCAGAATCCTGGCGTGAATTTCATCCGCGCTTGCAATTTTCCCTTCTGCGCAGGCCTGCCGCAGCGCAACAATGTCGTGGCTCGTTTCCTGCAAGCCGCTATTCTCAATCCTGGGAACCAGGCTGCTGGCGCCGTCGATGTCGCCTGCCCAAAGCAACTGCCTGTGCGCCTGGTAGAGCAGACTCGCGTTTTCGCCATATTTTTCGACGGCCGCCTGTGCAATTTCGCGCATGAATTCCGAGTCTTCGACTGTTCGTATTGACTGCAAAGCCTGGTATGCAAATCGTTCCGTGAAGTCGAATTCGGCGTAGATTGTCTTTATCAGGTCTGTGGCTTCGCGGTTCAGACCCAATTCGCGGTACGCACCGAAAAGACCGCCGATGCCGAAGTCTGACGTCGGTCTGGCATCGAAGGACTCCCGGCGGAGACGAAGCGCGCGACGAAAGTCGAATTGGTCCCTGGCCTGGGCCGCCAGGTAAACAAGCTTTTGAACCGGATCTTTTTCGTAGCGGATGGCATTCTTCAGAGCCTCGTCACGCCTCGCTCTTCGTACGTCCAATGGTTCATCCGTAATTCCGTAATACATCTGATTGGATTGTAGCTGCAGGGCCCAGAAGAGCGAGATATACCCATATGCTTTCGCGAATTCTGGGTCGACATCAACTGCGCTGTTAAACGACTCCATCGCATCCAGCGTTTCGTAAGGATCGCCGCTGTGGTCCGCCGCACGTAGCGCCCCCAGCCCTGTGAGATATGCCTCGTAGGCCTCGACCGAGTTTGTACCCGCGTCCATCATGTTCGCGAGCGCCTCCGGGTCTAGAGCCGTCTCCAGGGCTGTGGCAATCTGAATGGCGATTTCTTCCTGGGTGGCAATGATGTCTTGCATCGGACGATCGTATGTTTCGGACCACAGGTGGAATCCGTCTGCCGCGCGGATTAACTGAGCGGTGATACGAAATTTTTTACCGCCGCGCCGAACAGAGCCCTCCAAAACATGATCCACGCCGAGCGCGGCTGCAATTTGGGGCACTGGATCGGTCGATCCTTTGTAACCGAAAGATGTGGTCCTCGCCGTAACCAGCAAATCAGGCGTTCTCGCCAGGGAATTCAAAATCTCTTCGGTCAACCCGTCGACGAACCATTCCTGTTCCTTATCCGACGACATGTTGACAAACGGTAGCACCGCGATCGAACGCTTTTTGGTGTCCGTGATCTTCGGGCCGTCTCCGTCCGCGGACGCTAGCTCGTCGGCAGTTATCGAGTCGTCTTCAGTTTGCAGCGAACCAGCATCGCCAACTGGAACCGGGTCCCGATCGTAGGTCTGCCGCTCCCAGACGAAATAACCCAATGCCAGGACGAGCGTGCCGATGATGACGAAATCGAGTTTGCGGCCTGTCGAGTGGGTGATCGATTGTGAGCGGTCGACGTCCTTTTCGCGTTTGACGCCTTCGGGTGTGATTTCGAAGGCCCAAGCAAAAATTAAAGCAAGCGGCAGTCCGAGAAGCAACACGACCACGACCGACTTTAGTACCCAGTCCGGCGCACCAAAATTCTCAAAAGCGAATTCCGCAATCTGGGCCAGGATCCAGCCGATGACGGCATAGGCGATGCCGACACGCACCACGTTTCGTCGCTTTAGTTCGGCGAATAATGACATTCTTATTATCGGGCTCCCGCCGGAAAGAGCATAGTATACCGGGAAATGGCTTCAATCCTCGGCGGTTCAGGAGGAGGGGCATTGGCGGTGCCCACATTGGTGCCCAAACCAGGATCACCTACCGTCACTCAAGGTAACCTGCCAAGCCACAATTCTGACGCATTACGTTCTGTTGGGTTACCTTGGGTCATGTTGGACGGTGAAATCTGTTTACTGAAAATCCGCGTGTCGGCAGTTCAACCGAGCCGCGCAGCGGCGACAGACGCACGCAGTGCGCCCGAAGGGCGAGCGTAGCGAGTCCATTCTGCCCCTGGCCACCACTTTTGCCCCACCGGTTTTCAAGTATAGATCTGGGCTCAGAACCAGGGAGGCACTCTCATTTCTGCAAAGCCTCCATTGCAGACGCCAGCACTCCAACATCAACATTGCCGTTCGCAGTGTCAGCGCGCGGAATCGATCCAAGTCGATCAGGCAGTCAGGTAAAGAATCAGAATCGTGTAGCCGGTAAACACGACCGACAGCCACTTGAACCACTGCGGCTTCAGCATCATCAGCACCATCAGGCCGCCACCAAGAATAGGAAATCCAAACGACGGCAGCGGCGGATTGTCGAACATTGTCAGATTCACGTACGGCCCGACCGCAAAATAGCCGATCATTGACATCGCTGACACCCGTCCGAGTGAGCGGCTGTGCGCCAGGAAATCCAGTTCGGTATCGTCCGATACATCGAAGTCCTCGGTCGGCAGCGCGAGTTCAGCGGCGCCGTAGACAAATATTGAGCCGATCACTAGGGCGAAGAAATCGATGATGGACCATTCCGAGACCAGGCGCAGCTCCCAGCCGACCCACCACAGTTGCAGGATATAGATAAAGATACAGGTGCCCCACAGCGTCGTCGCCCAGTGATAGGTCACGCGATTATGGGCGCGTACCAGCAGGGCGGCGGTGTGAAGTAGGCGTGCCATCGCAAGGCCGAGAATAATCGAGATGGCGATGAAGATGTATTCGTGTTGGGTCATGGGGTCAACATGCCTGCGTTATTGTGAAAACTCAAACGCGTTTCGGAGCGCGTACGATGCGTGAGATTTGCGTGAATCAGCTGTGCATCGTTATGCACCGTGATGCAAATTGAGCAACGGACGC
>CAMYMP010000337.1 GCA_947259435.1 uncultured Woeseiaceae bacterium | reverse complement strand
GTCTTGATGCCCTCGATGACAATCTCGGCCAGAGCGTTTTTCATACGCGCGATGGCCACGTCGCGATCGCCGCCGTGGGCGATCAGTTTGCCGATCATAGAGTCGTAATAGGGGGGAACCTTGTAGCCACTGTATATGTGGCTGTCGACGCGAATGCCGGGCCCACCCGGTGCGTGGTAAAGGCTGACCAGGCCTGGCGACGGCATGAATGTCTTCGGGTCTTCGGCGTTGATGCGACACTCGATGGCGTGGCCCTGGATGCGGATGTCTTCCTGTCTGATGCTTAGCGGTTCGCCGGCGGCAATCGAAAGCTGTTCCCGAACGATATCGACGCCGGTGATCATTTCGGTTACAGGGTGCTCGACCTGCAGCCGCGTGTTCATTTCTATGAAATAGAACTCATCGTCCTGGAAAAGAAACTCGAACGTGCCGGCGCTGTGATAGCCGATTTCCTGACAAGCTCTGACACAGCGCTCGCCGATGCGCTTACGCTGTTCCTCGTTGATGCCGGGCGCAGGCGCCTCCTCGATAACCTTCTGATGCCGGCGCTGCATCGAGCAGTCGCGTTCGCCCAGATACACAGCGTTGCCATGATTATCCGCTAGCAGTTGAAACTCAACGTGGCGCGGATGTTCGAGATACTTCTCCATGTACACGACGTCGTTGTCGAACGCAGCGCGTGCTTCGGTCCTGGTCACGGTTATCGCCGCGATCAGTGACGCTTCTGCGTGTACAACCCGCATGCCGCGGCCGCCACCACCCCCTGACGCTTTGATAATGATCGGATAACCAATGTCACGCGCCATTCTAAGGTTTTCGTCAGCATCGTCCCCGAGCGGACCGTCCGAGCCAGGGACGCAGGGCACGCCAGCCGACTTCATGGCCTGAATGGCCGAGACCTTGTCGCCCATGAGCCGAATCGCGCTCGACGGCGGCCCGATAAACGTGAAACCGCTCGACTCGACGCGTTCCGCAAAGTCCGCATTTTCCGAGAGAAAGCCATACCCCGGGTGAATCGCGACCGCATCAGTTACCTCGGCGGCGCTGATGATCGCAGGCATATTCAGATAGCTCCCGGTAGACTGCGCCGGGCCGATGCAAACAGTCTCGTCGGCAAGCAACACATGTTTGAGATTGTTGTCCGCGCTGGAGTGCACGGCAACGGTCTTGATGCCCATCTCTTTACATGCCCGCTGAATACGCAGGGCGATTTCGCCGCGATTGGCTATTACGATTTTTTCCAGCATGTTTCGGGAACCCGTTCAGTCGGCCTGGCGCTGATCGATAACGAACAGGGTCTGGCCATATTCGACCGGCTCACCGTTCTGCACGCGAATTGACTTGACCACACCCGAAACGTCGGCTTCGATCTGGTTCATCATTTTCATTGCTTCGATAATGCACAGCGTGTCGCCCTCGTCGATGCGATCGCCAACCTGCACGTAAGGCGCAGCGCCCGGTGACGATGACCCATAGAAGGTGCCGACCATCGGCGCCGCGACCATGTAGCCGTCATCTTCAGGCTCTGCCGGAGGTGGGGCCGGCGCTGCCGCCGGAGTGGCGGCCGCAGGCGCGACCGACGCTGGCGCAGCGACTGCGACAGGCGCTGCAACTGGCGCGTTTTGGGAATAGCGACTTATTCTGACCGACTCTTCCCCCTCGGTGATCTCGATCTCGGCGATGCCCGATTCATCCAGCAACTCAATCAGTTTCTTTACTTTTCTTATGTCCATCACTCTTCCTCGGCATTCTCTACGTGCCGGCTGGCAGCATACAGTGCCAGTTCGTAGCCGTAGGCCCCAAAGCCAAACAGGCAGCTCACTGCTATATCGCTGAAGTAGCTGCCATGGCGAAACTCCTCGCGCGCAAAGGTATTACTCAAATGAATTTCGATAAACGGGATCCCGACCGCCAGGAACGCATCGCGAATTGCGATGCTCGTGTGCGTGAATGCGCCGGGATTGAAAATGATGAAGTCGATACCGTCCTCGGCGGCCTGCTGAACCCGGTCAATGAGTTCGTGCTCAGCGTTGCTCTGGAAGCAGACGAGCGCATGACCGAGTTCTCCGGCCACGTCGATGCAGTTTGCCTCGATATCATCGAGACGCGTCGCACCGTAAACCTCTGGCTCGCGAGATCCGAGCAGGTTCAGATTGGGGCCATTGAGGAGAAGAAAGTCCGCCATTTTGCGCTGTTGCCAGCCAGTTTGCCGAAGATGGCGGCAATTCTAACCCTTTTCAAGGACTTTCGCGCAAATTTTACAGTGCGTCGAGCGCCTCGCGTGCGCTGTCCTTATTAATTTGGCCCGTATCGAGCATCGTGAGTACTTCGACGATGTGTTCGAGGTCCTCGGCGAGGATCTCTCCGGTGTGGGTGTTGAGCAGCTCGCCGTCGGCGCCGACGATCATGGTGAACGGCATGCCGATGAACTCGATGCCCGATGTCTCCGCAACCGCCATCGCATCTTCCTGCCCAACGAGTATCGGGTAATTGAACTCGGCGGATTCGGCGTACAGTGCCACCTCCTCGGGAAAATCGACAGCAATGCCGATTACCACGTAACCGTTCTGGCCATGTTCTTCCTGAAACGCTTTGAGCAGTGGAATCTCGCGGCGGCACGGTGCGCACCAGGTCGCCCAGAAATTCAAGAGCCGATGTTTTCCCGACCATTCCGCAAAGTTACGCTCGACGCCGTCGATGTCGGCCAGCGTGAAAGACGGGTAGACAGGTTCTGATACGGCTTCGGCCGTGGCCGGCTTCGCAGCGCTGACCGGCAGCGTCACATCTTCTGAAACCTGGGTCTTGTACACCAGTAGGCCAGCAATAAGTGCGATAAGTGCTGTCGCAATTACAAGAATAGATCTTTGCACGAGTCTTCGCCCTGTAGTTGGAGCCCGCAATGCGGGCGGCCGGTTATTCTTTTTGTGCAGTCAGCTTTGCCGGTGCGGCAAACGCGTTTTGCACATGCGCGCTGAAGTCCTTTGCTTTCATATAACCGACGACTTCGTAGCCGTGGCGCTGCTGGCCATCCGTGCCAAAAAAAATGATGGTTGGCGGTCCAAAGACGCCAAATCGCTCGAGTAATGCCTTATCGTCGGCATCGTTCTTCGTGACGTCGGCTTGCAGCAGCACCGTGTTCGACAACGCCGCCTGGACACCGGCATCGGTGAAGGTGTACTCCTCCATTTCGATGCAGGACACGCACCAGTCGGCATAGAAGTCGAGCATG
>CAMYMP010000336.1 GCA_947259435.1 uncultured Woeseiaceae bacterium | reverse complement strand
GCGAGCACGACGTCGCTCGCGCTCGACAGCAACAACATCACACTCGACCCCGATAGCAAAGACGCCTGGGGCCGCCCGGCCATTCGCGAAACCTATCGGGATCATGACGACGATCTTGCGACCGCCGCGTTCCTCGAGGACCGTTGTGCCGAACTGGCCGATGCCGCCGGAGCCACCAAAGCCTGGCGTTATGGAATTCACCCGACAATCGGTGGCGAACACCTTCTGGGTACCTGTCGCATGGGAGATGATCCGACAACGTCGGTTGTTGACGGCAAACATCGCAGTCACGACGTGCCGAACCTGTACATCTGCGACGGGAGTAGCTTTGTTACGTCCGGCCGCGGCCAGCCCACGATGACGATCATGGCGCTCGCATTCCGCGCCGCCGATCACATTAAGGCCGCCGCCGACGCCGGTGATATTTGAGGGAGATAACGATGAAGAACTTATTGGCAGCGCTTGTAGCGTTTGCAGCTATGGGCTGCGAAGTCTCGGTCGATAACGAATCGGACGTCGAATGGCTCAATGCGCCTGGCACCGAGGACATGCCGTTCTCCTCGGCAGTGCGCGTCGACAACCTGCTGTTCGTTTCCGGCGCGATCGGCTACGACCGGGAATCCGGCGCACTCGTCGAAGGCGGCATTGAGCCGGAAACGCGAAAGACCCTCGAAAACATCTCGCAGACGCTCGAAACGTTTGGTTCATCAATGAACAAAGTCGTCAAGTGCACGGTATTTTTGGCCGATATATCCGAGTGGTCAGCGATGAATGAAGTTTATGTGACGTTCTTCCCGAACAAGCCCGCGCGCAGTGCCCTCGGCGTAAACGGACTGGCTCTGAACGCGCGCACCGAGATCGAGTGCATCGCGGTTATCGACTAAGGGCGTTCGAGCAGTTCGTCGCGGCGCGCCGCGAGCGAGCGCAGACGCCGCTTAACGAGGACATCACCAAGCTGCTCTTGCAGCACGTCGTCGGTGAGTGATGACAAGGCGTTCTTCCAGCCCTGACCCACAACAAACGGGACGGTCTCGAGACGCGACGGCATGCCTTTTCTCGCGACGAATGCCTGGCCGTGGTCAATCAGCATTAGCTGCCACATATCCAGGTTATAGAGCAGATTGGCGCCGCTTCTGCCAGCGTTATAGGTCAAGACGTCGAACACGAACATCGCGTTCCACTGCTCAGCAAGCGGGCACCACGCAGACCCCCCCCTGCCATCGCGCGATCGTTCCATTTCGTCGATCCAGTTCTTTGGCCGAAACTGCAGCGTGCCATCAACGCCGTTTATCTCGCGCTTGACCGCGACAGGCACCATCTCGAGCTCGAGCAGGCGATCGAGACGATACGCGGCGGCCTCCGGGTAAAACCCGCGACCGGCCCGCTTGGCAAAGAAGGCCTCGATGGTTCGCTCACCGTCAGTCATCGTCACCACTGTGCGGCCCTGTTCGTCCTGGCTCGTCGTCACTAGATCACCATCGGCGAGCAGCTTCTCGATCTTGCTGGCAGACAAACTGCCGTCTGGGCGCGCGCCAACGGCACGCGGATGCGGCAGTGGAGCAACTGGCGTGCTGCTTTTCTCGGTGACGACGATGAATCTATTCTGATCGATAATCAGCACGCTCGCCTTGCCACCGTAGTAGTTGTTCAGCATGCCCGTATCGATTTCGATAACGCGTCCGTCCAGGCGCTCAAGCACCGACCGCCCGGGCGTCGGGGTGTGCCCGATCACAACGCGCGTCGCGCCGATGGCCTCCAGCGTCGTGACAAGCTTGTCTTCTTCGATCAGTTCGCTGCAAACTACGTTACCGCGATACCAGAGCGGTCCGTCCAGCGAATGAAGATTCGAGTCATAAAGTGATTTGACAGTTTTGATAGCGTCGAGGACATCCATTTGCGTATCGAGCGGCGGCAAGAACGAATTCAACAATGCGGAATGATCGTGAAAATTGTCCGTTGGTAGCAATACCGCAGCGTCATACAGCACCTCGAGCTGTCTTACATATTCAAGCATTTCGCCGCGCAGCCTGCCGTTGATGCCATCGAGGCCGATCTCGCCTATCATCGGGGAAAGCCCGCCGTGCACGAATGCCGTACCGTTAATTACGACAACGACAGGCTTCGACAGCAGCCACTCGCCGTAATTGCCGTTACTCGAAAAAGCGCGTCGATGCGCGAAGAAGCCGGCCGGATATTTTTGAGCAAAAACGGTGCGAAGCGCCTCGATACTCTGGTCGGTGGAGTTCCTACTCTTCGTATACGCTTGGAACCAGCGCTCGCGTTCTTCGGCAGACTCCTCATCGGCAAATGCTGCATATTCGGCGGATGAGACGTAGCGCAAATCGCCAACCAGGTTCATCGCCTCATGATTGCCGATCAGTACATGCACTTTGCCGCCGGCGGCGGCTGCTTCACCTTCGAGGCGCATCAGCAGGTCCATGGCGTCGCGCGAGCGGGGTCCGCGATCGAGGATGTCGCCTACGATTACGAGATGAGTCTCCGCGCCGGACCACGCCAGCGCGTCGTCGAGCACACCAGCTTGCTGCAGCCCGGCAACCATGGGCTCGTAGGCACCGTGGATATCGGCGATCGCCACAACCCTTTCCACACCATCAAACTGCCACTCACTCGCCTGCGCGGCGACCGCCAAAGCGAGCTGAGCTATGGCCAGCAGCAGACAGTATTGAACTTTATTATGCAAAGCGGGTTGTTCCCTATTAAGATCGGTGCGTCGTAACGACCTAAAACCGTGTCGAGGCAGTCGTGCCATATCAGATATTGACAGCCACTCTTATTCTGTTGTTCCCGTTGGCCCTGGCGGCCAAAGAGAAGGATATCAGGGATTTTGACCCGTTGTTCGACAGCCATGACACGCTCGACGTCGACGTCGAAGCACCGTTCAAGTTGCTGACGCGGGAAAGACCGGATGAAGAAGAGGTCCCCGGAAAATTTCGTTTCAAAGCGGATGACGGCAGTATGATCGAGTTAGACGTTGTAATTCGAACTCGCGGCAAGAATCGCCGGGATAAGGAGACCTGCAGATTTCCGCCACTGCGGCTCAATTTCAAAAAATCCCAAACTGATGACACGCTGTTGCATAAACAGGACAAGCTCAAACTGGTCACGCATTGTCGCAGCAATTCGAAGCGCTATGATCAGGCTGTAGTTAGTGAATATCTCGCCTATCGTGTCCTGAATAAGCTCACTGACAGAAGCTTTCGTGCCCGTCT
>CAMYMP010000335.1 GCA_947259435.1 uncultured Woeseiaceae bacterium | reverse complement strand
TTGCCGATGCGCAGGCCGTTCATGTCGCCTGCCACCTCTGCAATCGGCCACTGTAAGCCCGCAGATTAAGGAAGAGATTCCGCCAAAGAGAGACTGGCACTCGCAAATGGATGATGTCGTGAAGGCGACCGTGGCGGAGCGGCAACGTGTGTATTCCGTCAACCCCGCGTTCGATAAAAAGCGCCGGCAGGCGGCTGTGAAGTTCGCGCCGTCTGAAGCGCCGCAGAAAAAACCGATCTGGGAGAACGTCGAGACGGATCAGTTGGGCCGCAAGATTCTCGTGAGCGGCGACTGTTATCGCGTGATCGATGACCCGAGTGCCGCCAATTACGAAATCTTTCGAACCTTTCAGCAATACATTGTTTACTGCAGAAACCCAGGGACGCGACCGCAAAAACAACCCTGGGTAGAGGACATTCGCGATCGCTATGATTATCTTGCGCAGCGGGATGGCGCCGGCGAAGCGGCAAGGACCGACCTCTATACCAACCTGCGATGAGCAGTTGCCGGCCCGCTCGGGCGTCTCACTATGATCGATAGCTGTCGAGCAGGCCGGGTTCGATCCGGCCGCCGACCTGTTGGATAACCTTGGTGCCGCAGAACGTACCGATCCTGGCGCACTCGGCGAGCGAATGGTCGTTGACCCAGCCGTAAAGGAATCCGGCCGTGTACGCGTCGCCTGCGCCGGTCGTATCGATCACCTTGTCGACAGCGGTCGCGGCCTGAACGATCTTTTGGTCACCGTGCACGATGACCGAGCCTTTCTCCGAGCGCGTGATCGCAAACAGATTGTCGTATCCGTCGAGTGACTTCAGGGTGTCCTTGAACGATTCGGTCTGCAGAAGCGCGGCAACCTCGTCTTCGTCCGCGACGACGATGTCGACGTGGTTTCGAATCGCCTGCGTAAACGAGTCCCGGTGCCGATCGACACAGAAGGAATCTGACAGCGACAGTACGATCGCGCTACCGTTCTGCGCAGCGATTTCCATTGCCTTCTGGGTCAATCGACACAAAAGGAATCCGACAGCGACAGCACGATCGCGCTGCCGTTCTGCGCGGCAATATCCATCGCCTTCCGGGTCAGCGCCGGGCCTTCGGGCAGGTCCCACACATAACCTTCGATCAGGACTGCCTTCGGCGTGCCGACGGATTCGGGCGTAATGTCGCTGACGCTCAATTCCATGCAGGCGCCTAAATACGTCTGCATCGTGCGCTGCCCGTCCGCGCTGATGAGAATGTGGCTTCGGGCTGTCGGCGCACCATCTTTGCCGGGCTGCAGGCGGACATCAATGCCGAGCGATCGCATATCATGATTGAATATCGCGCCGAGCTGGTCTGCCCTGACGCGGCCGATATAGGCAGCGGAGCCGCCAAGGTTTGCGAAACCCGCGACGGTGTTTGCGACGGAGCCACCCGACATTTCGGTCGCGGGGCCCATCATCGAGTAAATCTCGCGCGCACGTTGCTCGTCGATCAAGGTCATCGAGCCGGGAGCGGCGCCGATCTTGTCGAGAAAGCTGTCTTCGATGTGGGCGAGAATGTCGACAATGGCGTTGCTGATGCCGAGAAGCTGGACAGGTTGATTCATATCGGTCTATGGCTTGCGAAAAACGCCGCATAGCCTACCACTGACCAGCCGCAGACGCCTGTTATTTGCTGTAGCGAAAAGCGGGCGGTATCTTGTCGCCTCGGGGAGCGGAGAAGTATCGTGCGAAAATCTGGAGGTCTTCTAATACCTCTGACCTTAATCGTTGTTTACTACGGTTTCTGGGTCGGTCTGACGTGGTATCTGCTATCGCGGTACCCCGCACTCAACGAGTATTTTCCGATTGGCGGCATTGGCTATCTTGCATCGTCCAACGTCGATACTTTTGAGCCCATTTATTCGAGTGTCGACGAGACGGTGCTCTCACCGCATGGACCGGTGCAGCTCGCCGTCGCCAGCATCGGCGCGGTCATTCTGACTGTGCCGGTTTCCTGGGCGTATTTCATTACGAGTCGCGCCGCGAAGATCGACCAGTCGTTCCTGCAAACGATCATGATTCTTCCGGTGGTTGTAACGGGCATCGCCATGATCGTGCTCAACAGTCTGGCACTCGCTTTCAGCCTCGCAGGAATCGTCGCAGCCGTCAGATTTCGTTTTTCCCTGAGCCAACCCTCGGATGCGATGTATATCTTCGCCGGGATCGGCATCGGCCTTGGATCGGGCATCGGGGCGCTCGGCGTGTCGACGGTTATCTCCTGTGCGTTCGTCCTCGCAACCCTGGTTATCTGGAAGCTCGAGTACGGCAAGACTCTGGCAGGGCCGTTTCTGACGATGTTGACGCGACGCGACGCGGGTGAGGACGACTACGATTAGTAACCGCAGCATCCTGATCGTGCACGGCCGGGACTTCAAGCCAGCCCAAGAGTCCTTGACGGACGTTTCGATGGCCGCGCTGCGCGCGGGTGTCGAGCGTGACTATCCGGATCAAGTGGCTGCGCTCGACGGTGTGTTCAAGGACATCGCTTATTACGGTGATCTGACGAACGCGCTGCTCGAATCTCTCGGTAAACACTATGACGAGTCGCTTGATCTCGGCGACCGGCGTAACGCTCTCAACAGTTTGCGGGTTGTGCCGGCGCGCAAACGTTTTGGCATCAGGCAGTACGATTGCCTGCCCGGGAAATCGGCGTTCCGCGAATTCGTCGCCGATGTCGCAGCACCGTTTCTCGGCACGATTGGGCTGACAATGCCGCTGGTTTCGTGCGTTTCCAAAGACTGTGCCGAGTACCTGACCGGCAAGTCCGATTATGCGGACAAAGTGCGTGAGCGCGTGCGTAGCAAGCTCTGTGAGATGTTTGATCGTGGCGACCAGATAATGCTGATAACGCATGGCCTTGGCTGCCTCGTGGGATACGACGTGCTTTGGGAACTGTCGCACGAGCCGGTTTACGCGGAAAAGTACGCGAATTCGAAAGTTGACACCTGGTTGACGCTCGGTGCGCCACTGGGCGACAACAACATACGCAAGCGCTTGCGCGGCGCGAAGCAGAAGCGGGCCGAACGCTTCCCGACTAACGTGATTTCCTGGCAAAACGTCGCGGCCGAGGATGATTACACGTGCCATGACAACACGCTGGCGGACGATTTCAAGAAGATGTTGGAGCACCACCTGGTCAGCGCTGTGCATGACTACCGCATCTACAATCTCGCCGTTCGCTACGGCAAGTCGAATCCGCACAGTTCAGTTGGCTACTACATTCACCCGCGCGTGGCGAAGATCGTTGTCGACTGGATCGGGTCTGGCGACATCGCCGAGGCGCCTAAATACACTTCTTGACGATGGCCTTGTCGAGTTTTTTCGGGTCGTTGATGACGTCGTAAAAGCCGCTGCTGAAATTCAGCAAATGGCGACGCGTGCCAGATGACAATTCCTGCTGCCCGTTCAGCAAATTCTCGATTTCGCTGCGGCGGTCACGGAACAGCTGTAACGTCTCGTCGAGGTGCTCGTTGTTAACGCAGCGCCCACGATACAATCGGACTTTGACCGAACGAATTTTGAATCTCGGGTTCGGAGTTGCATGCTCCGCATTGACCCAGCCTGTCCGATCGAAGTCGTAGGGTACCGTGAAATGCAATCCGTCCTTGCTCGCGAACAACGCCTGATTGTGACAACAGTCTTCATCAGGCGCTGTCGCAATCGGGGAGAAATCGGTATTGCCGACGAAATACTGAAACACCGAGGCAAGATTGAGGTCTGCCGGGTGCAGGTCACTCACCTTGACCCTCTCCACGGCTGCCGGCTTGCTGTTCATTCGCTTGCCGAGCCGGTCCTTATGCTCTATCAGGATGCCGTATGCTTCGACGCTATGATCATCGTCCGTATAAACATATCGGATGCGCAGGAGACGGGCACGAAAGCTTCTGTCAGTGAGCTTATTCAGGACACGATAAGCGAGATATTCACTAACTACAGTCTGATCATAGCGCTTCGAATTACTGCGACAATGCGTGACCAGTTTGAGCTTGTCCTGTTTATGGAGCAGCGTGTCATCAGTTTGGGATTTTTTGAAATTGAGCCGCAGCGGCGGAAACCTGCAGGTCTCCTTATCCCGGCGATTCTTGCCGCGAGTTCGAATAACAACGTCTAGCTCAACCATGCTTCCGTCATCCGCTTTGAAACGGAATTTTCCGGGGACCTCTTCTTCGTCCGGCCTTTCGCGCGTCAGCAACCTGAAAGGCGCTTCGACGTCGACATCGAGCGTGTCATGGCTGTCGAA
>CAMYMP010000334.1 GCA_947259435.1 uncultured Woeseiaceae bacterium | reverse complement strand
GCCATGAAGATGAAGCGCCACCGGACTGTAGCCGCAGTGCAGCTTAGTCCAGTTGTAACGATTTCATCTTGCGCGCGAGCGTATTTCGCCCCCAGCCGAGCAGCTTCGCTGCCTCCTGACGATGACCCTTTGTCTGGCTCATCGCGATCTGGATCAAGGTCTTCTCGAACTCGGGCAGTGCGGTATCGACCAGTGGTCCGCCGCTATCCGCGATAAGCTGCCCCTCGGCCCACATCGCCAGGCTTCGCGTCCACTCCTGCGCGGCGCGCTGCGAAGATTCGCTGCCGCCGAGATCGCCGGGAATGTCCTGTGCGGTTATGACCGTGCCAGGCGCTGTAACGGTCAGGCGCCTCGTTGCATTGACTAGCTGCCTGACGTTTCCGGGCCAGTCATAGCCCCGCAATATTTCTACAGCGTCAGCATCCAGTGATTTGGCCGGCGCCTCGAGCTCCTTTGCCGCTTCTTCGAGATAGTGATTGAGAAGCAGCGGAATATCGGCGCGACGCTGTCGCAGCGGCGGTGAATTGATTCGAATCACATTGAGGCGGTGATACAGATCCTCGCGAAACCGCGACTCCTTTACGGCGCGCGCAAGATCCTGATTGGTTGCGGCGATCACCCGTACGTCGACCTTGATCGAACTCTGCCCGCCGACGCGATAGAACTCGCTTTCCGCGAGCACCCGCAACAACCGTGTCTGTAATGCTGCCGACATGTCGCCAATTTCATCGAGAAACAGCGTTCCGCCGTTCGCTTGCTCAAAACGGCCGATGCGGCGGGCGTCGGCGCCCGTGAAGGCGCCTTTCTCGTGTCCGAATAGCTCTGACTCGAGCAGTTCCGCGGCAATTGCCGATGTGTTGAGTGCTACAAATGGTTTGTCGGCTCGCGGGCTGTGCTCGTGCAGCGCTCGGGCAATCAGCTCTTTGCCGGTGCCGGACTCACCCGTAATCAGCACTGTCATGCTGGAGCCGGCTAGCCGACCGATCGATCGAAACACCTCCTGCATCGCCGGCGCCTGGCCGATGAGCGATCGAATCTCCTTCGATCCTTGTTGCGCATCGCCCGGCGCGCGTCCGTTTTGCTGCGCCGCCTTTCTAACAAGGTCGATCGCCTCGTCAACGTCAAACGGCTTCGGCAGATACTCAAATGCCCCGCCTTTGTATGCGGCGACGGCATTCTCCAGGTCCGAGTGGGCCGTAATGACAATTATCGGCAGAAGCGGGCAGCTCGACCGCAAGCGTTCCAGCAATGTAATTCCGCTCATGCCGGGCATTCGTACATCGGTAATCAGGACATCGGGCTCCCTGTGTGTGATTGCGTCGAGCAAATGCTCGGCGCGCTCAAAACTCCGGCTCTCCATGTTCGCCTGTTGCAGCGCTTTCTCGAGGACCCATCGCACAGACTGGTCGTCGTCAACCACCCAAACCTCGAGCCCCTGCGCGGCCATCAGGCTTGCTCCTTTTCTTGCAGCGGAATACGAACCTGAAATACGGTTCTGCCGGGGCGGCTTTCGAATTCGATCAGGCCACCGTGGCGGCTCAGCAGTTCCTGCGCCGCGGGAAGCCCCAGTCCCGTGCCATCGGGTCGACTCGTAACAAGCGGGTAGAACACCGAGTCCTGCAAGTCGAACGGTATGCCGGGGCCGTCGTCCTGAATCTCTATAGACGCGATTACTCGGTGTCTTACGTTGCCGATCGTGAAGTTGGAAACGGCACGACTCCTGAGCGTGATTGTGCCATGCCCATCCAGCGCCATTGAGGCATTGCGGACGAGGTTCAGGAATGCCTGCACCATTTGATCCCGATCAAGGCGGATTAGCGGCAACCCGGGATCGTAATCGCGCTTGAAGACCCCGCTCTTTTGTACTTCCGCCTCAATGATCCGAACAACGTACTCGAGCAATTCGTGCACGTTGACGGGCTCCTTGTTCGGCGGACCGCCGGGACCAAGCAATGTGTCCACAAGCGCCGCGAGCCGGTCTGTTTCGCTGATCACGACATCGGTATATTCGGTCAACTCGCTGAGTTCGGCGCCGCTCAGCTGTTTTTCGAGAAGCTGCGCCGCGCCGCGTATGCCTCCCAGTGGGTTCTTTATTTCATGCGCCAGCTGACGAATCATCTGCCTGCCGGCGCCATGCTGAATCAGCAGCGCGTTTTCCCGACTTATTTTCGCGCGTCGAGTGACGTCCGTCATTTCGACGAGGAGCACCGCTGCATCAACATCGATCGGCGACACGCGACAGTCGACGATTCGCTCTTCGGCGTGAATTTCGGTTGGCGACAGGCGCATTTCGTTCGCGTAGTGATCGCCCGTCTCGATAACGCGTCCGAGAACGTCGCGCATCTCCGGCTCATCGTCAACAAGCCGCAACAACGATTTGCCTGTTGCGCGCTGCACGCTGATGCCGAGAATATTTTCGGCCGCGGGATTCAGGTCTGTGATAAGCAGGCTCGAGTCGAGCAGGATTACACCTGAACTGAGACTGTCGAGTATGCGTTGTGACTGCCGGCCGGTCGTTCCATCGTTACCGGAACGCTTGCGCCCGCTCAGGTTCAGGGGCCTGGGCGTGGCGGGTTCGTGAGTATCGAGTTCTGTTGCACGTAGAAGCGGATCGGCTGGCTGCGAATCATCAGCTTGCCCGTGGCGTCGATGACTTCCGCCTGAAGGTTGTGCGCGCCGCGCCAGACTTCCTCGATCTGAAAGCTCGTGCCGCTCACCATCCTCGGCTGGCCGTCGAAGTACACGCGGACCTGATGCCCGCTTTGCAGTCCCGGGCTCAGCGCCACTGAAGCGTTCAGTACGCCCTCTATATTCCACAGCGTTTCTTCAGAGCCCGGCGAGGCAATGGAAATGCTGGCATACCGGAATGGCTCAGCATCAGCCGGCTGCTCGTCGTCCTGTCGTCTGGGCGTGCTTTGCCTGTAGAGTCTCGCCCCGGTATTTCGGGAGTACTCGGACAGCTGCACTTGCTCGGCGCCTTCCTGCGGGCGATCGGAGTAATGAGTAATACCTTCTTCGTCCACCCAGCGATAAGCCTGCGCGAAGACGGACGCGGCCGCCAGCAGGCCGATAAGGGCGAAAATTGGACGTGTCTGCATCGAGTTAGCATAGCAATTTCAGCCGTACCGGGGCTAGTAACCGGGCGGCATTTTGTCGCCCGGTTCACACTTTCCACGCTTACAGGCTGTAATACATGTCGAATTCGACCGGATGCGTCGTCATTCTCAGCCTTGTGACGTTTTCTTCCTTCAGTTCGATGTA
>CAMYMP010000333.1 GCA_947259435.1 uncultured Woeseiaceae bacterium | reverse complement strand
CGAGGATGGATTGGACGAAGCGAATGAAACCATCATGCTGACGCTCAGCAATGCAGGCGGCGCGAACCTCGGTGCTGTGTCTGAGGCCGTGCTGACGATTGTCGATAACGACAGCGGCGATGTTGCCTGGATCGACGATGCCCTGCCTGCCGGCGCGACGCCGGCCGGTAGCTGGAACTGGGTAAGCACCGGGCCGGCGCCGTATTCAGGTGGCCTGGCGCATCAGTCGACACTCGCCGCCGGCTTCCACCAGCACTACTTCACCAATGCCGCGGAGCCCTTGCAGGTGCAAGCGGGCGAGACCTTTTATTCTTATGTTTATCTCGACCCGGCGAATCCACCGAGCGCACTGCTGGTGCAGTGGTATGCGGGCAGTTGGGCGCATCGGGCTTACTGGGGAGCGGATGTGTTCCCGTGGGGAAGCAATGGCACCGCAAGCCGACGCTATATGGGACCGCTGCCGGCGACGGGCCAGTGGGTGCGACTCGAAATCCCCGCCAGCGCGGTTGGGCTGGAGGGCGCCGCGGTAAGCGGCATGGCGTTTGGCCTGCACGACGGACGTGCGACCTGGGATATCGTTGGAACCACACCCCCGTGACACTGACCTCAGGCTCTGAGCCATAATGTGGAAATCAGGGTCGAGTGGGCGGGCTGATACGATGTCTCCATTTGTGATGTTCATCGATCTAATATGCTGAACAAACTCGCAAGTCCGGCCTGGGCGATTTTTGAGCACGGTTCGTATCCACTGTTGTTATTCATTGCCACACCCTGGTTTCTTCACCAGCTCGGCACTGAGCAATATGGACACTGGATGCTGCTCACCGCCGTCGTTGGTTTCGGCGGCGTTCTCAATACTGGTACGGGCGCGTCGACAATCAAGGCTATTTCTGCAGGAATAGGGCGAAAGCAGACCGGTTTTTCCGATACTGTGGTCAACGCGTCGATCGCGATAGCAATGCTTGGCGGCGCTTTACTCGCGATAGCGGTTTTCTCTACATTCTGGCTGGGTGCTTCGGTCTTTCTGGATAGAATGGGGGATCCGGAGCTGGTCCGCTTGACCGGAATAGCGGCCGCCATAATCATCTGGCTGGAACAACTGGACAACGTTTTCAGCTCCGCAATGAAGGGGGCAGAGCAATTCGGTGCCGCGGCACGGGTCGAGATCGGGAGTAAATCCACCCAGATTGTTGTTGCAGCGATTGTTCTGTACGCGACCCCGACTCTGATGGCGCTTTACGCGACGTTGCTGGGCGTCGCAGTCTTGAGGCTTGCCGCGAAAATCATCGTCACCCGGCGACTGCTTGGTCTTTCGAATTTGCGCCCTTCGTTCAGAAATGCGTCAGAAATCCTGCATTTCGCCAAGTGGGGGTGGGTACAGGGAGTAGGAGGCGTGCTGTTCGGGGTTGCAGACCGCATGTTGATAGGATCGCTGTTGGGCGCGACGAGCCTGACGTACTATTCGATCGCCTCGCAACTTGCGCTGCAGGTTCATGCCGTGTCGGCTGCGGGTCTGAGCGTGATATTTCCCAAGGTCAGTCGTGCGCTTGAGGCTGGCGGCAATTTTTCTCTTTGGCGGTTCACCAAAATTACGACCATCGGCAATTTCTTGCTTAGTGCCGCTCTGGCAACAGTGCTACTTCTTTTTGGGCCAAAGATTCTTCACCTGTGGATCGGAAGTGAAGCCGCTATCCCGACGTCGCAAATATTACCCTGGCTGGTTATCGCTTATTGGATCCTGGCGATGAACACAGTGTTCTATTACCTGCTGCTGGGCATGGGTCGTATTCGGTTTATCAGCATTACGGTTATCATCTCCGGCATCTTCGCCGCGCTTGCGGCGTATATTGCGATTTCGAGCGTAGGGTTAATGGGCGCCCCGGCGGGAAGAGCGGTCTACGCGATATTGTCCCTGGTATTAGTGGTTCCCGTGGTGCAGCAACTCCGGCGAGAGAGCAACAACATCTTTAGTGTCCCGGCGGTAGTGTCATCTCCGGATAGCGAGCGGATGCTATGAGTGTACGACCACGCTCGACCTGTCCATGTTGTGCTGGCAGCGACATTTTCGAGATTGGCAAATTGAGGGACTCCCATTGGTTTGCCGGGGCCAAGCTCGAGAAGCCATTGCGGGGTGGTTCACTGTATCGGTGCCGTATTTGCAAACTCAAGTTCAGAAATCCGGCAGAGCCTCAAGCCGTTTATAGTGGCCTCTACGACAACGCGGCCACTGCGACTTGGGAGGCGGAAGCATCCCGGGCAGACTGGGACCTGATCGCCAGCTACGTTTCAAAAACGGAATCGCATGGAGCGAAGGTGCTTGATTTTGGTTGTTACACTGGTGGCCTGCTTGCGCGACTGGGTTCGCAGTATCATCGATATGGCATCGAGATCAACAGTGCCGCGGCCGCCAAGGCTTCGGAAAAGATTGACGGAAGTGTCTGGTCTTCGATCGACGATGTTCCTTCGGGGCTAGAATTCGATGCCGTGATTGCAGCCGACGTTATTGAGCACGTCTCAAATCCGCTGCTGCTTATCGAACAACTTGTTTCAAAGTTATCTGCTGATGGCATATTGCTTCTCACGACCGGAGACGCTGATAATTATCTGTGGAATCGGTTTGGCGCGAACTGGTGGTACTGCTTCTATCCGGAACATATTTCGTTCTTGTCTACGGGCTGGCTTGATTACATGTCGGATGTCACAGCACTGTCTGTAGTAAACTGCGAGACGTTCCGCTATTCCAATCCCGGTACTACCCGTCGTCTTCTGGACCTCTTCTTCGTCTATTGGTACGGCTGGTTTCCCTCAACATACCTTGTTGTTGGTAAACTACTCAGCAAGTTGCGAGGGCGAAACGGAATCACCAGCATACCCGGCGGTGGAATAAGTCGTGACCATTTATTTATCGTACTGAAAAGGGCCGCCAAATCTTGAATTACGCTAGAATCGAGCGATCAATACGGCGCCTGGCGAATCGATGCGGTATTGATATACACCGCCACCGACCCGGAGAAACACTGCAAGGGCGTCTATCAACGATGCTCGAGTACCATGGTGTCGACTTGCTTCTGGACGTTGGCGCCAATATCGGCCAGTTTGCTCAGTCTATTCGCGAAGCAGGATACGGGGGCAAGCTCGTATCCTACGAGCCATTGAAAGAACCGCACGCCCGGTTGCTGCAAGCAAGTCAGTCCGATCCTGCGTGGGAGGTTGCTGCGAGGGTTGCAATTGGTGCGCAAGAAGGTGAAGTTGAAATGAAGTT
>CAMYMP010000332.1 GCA_947259435.1 uncultured Woeseiaceae bacterium | reverse complement strand
TGCAGCGGCTCGTCGAGGTGATACGCAGCCGCAATGTTTTCCTCGATTTCTGAAGGCAGCACGCGTTCGTCGTCAAACGGACCGCCCGGCGCAGCGTGCACCATCAAAAACGCGAGCACAATTACCAGTAACAACGTCGGAATTGCACCCAGCAATCGCAGCAGGGCGTATCTCAGCAAGGCTGTGTTCCGATCAACGTTTGGCGGCAGTCGGCGCCAGACTCAGATGCTGACTGTAATGATAATCCAGCACATTGTCTCCCCAACCCTTGACGTCGGGACTGACCAGGTGCTTGCTGACGTAAAAGTACAGTGGAATCATGGGGTGGTCGGCAAGCAGCACGCGCTCCGCTTCTTCAAGAAACAGGCGCCGGCGATCGGGGTCGACCTGGTCGGCCGCTTGCTGCATCAGGTCGTCGTATTGCTCGCTTGCGTAACCTGGCATGTTCGACGGGTTACCGCTCTCCATGATGCTCAGGAACGTGTGCGCATCGTTGTAATCGCCGATCCAGCTGGAGCGGAATACCTGCGTCACCTCGCGATCGCGCATATTGGCCAGCAGCACCTGAAACTCCTCGTTGACTAACGTCGTCTCGACGCCGAGCACATCGCGCCACATCGACTGGACCGCGAGCGCGATCTTCTGCTGCGTATCGGAGGTGTTGTAGCGCAGCTCGATTTGCAATGGCTTGTCAGGACCGTAACCCGCTTCGCGCAGCAACCGTCTTGCGTGTCCGTTACGTTCTTCCTGGTTTTGTTCCGCGTAGATAAAACGCCGTGGCTCGTAGTTGTCGACACCTGGTGGTACCCAGCTGTATGCCGGCTCTTCGCCTCGGCCCGTGATGCTGTTGACCAGCACATCGCGATCGACCGCCAATGACAGCGCTTCGCGCAGTCGCGGGCGGTCTTTGAAGGGTGGCTTGGTCAGGTTGAAGCCGTAGTAGTAAACGCCAAGGTACGGGGCGATGTGCAGTTCTTCGGGATACTGCTCACGCACCTGGTCGAAGTTGTCAGGCGGGACGCTGCCTGTGATCTGAAGCTCGCCGGCGCGATAGCGATTGAGCTCTGTCATCTCTTGCGTAACGACGTGATGACGAACTTTATCGATCGCAGTCCCGGCATTGTTCCAGTAATACTCATTGCGGCTCAGCTTAACGACCGACCCAGGCTCCCAGGCTTCGAGCTTGTAGGCGCCGTTCGACAACAAATTTCCGGCACGCGTGAAGCCATCGCCATGTTCGGCAATGGAGTCGGGGTGAACCGGAAACGTACTTGGGGCTGTGAGCAAGCTCAGGAGATACGGTGTAGGCTGCTCGAGCGTAATGGCGAGCGTCCGCTCGTCGATAGCCTCGACGCCGAGCGCAGCGGGGGTCAATTCGCCGCCGATGACGTCCTTCGCATTGACAATAGCGCCGAGCATCTGCGCATAGAACGCGGCTGTCGCCGGGTCGACGAGGCGCCGCAGGCTGAACGCGAAATGCTGTGCCGTTACGAGCTCGCCGCTCGACCAGCGCGCATCATCGCGAATGCGGAATGTGTACGTCAGGCCGTCTTCGGAAATGGTCCACTCAGACGCCGTGCCGGCCATGAGCTCCCCGGTTGCCGAATACGTCAGCAGGCCTTCGCCGATATCCCGAAGCACTTCCGCCGCCTGCACGCTGCGCGCTTTGTGTGGATCGAGCGACTCCGGGTCCGATGACAGACCGCGGTGCAGCACCGACTCCGCCGCTGCCTGGTTTGCCGGATCGCTGCAGGCAGATAACAGCGCGCCGGGCAGAACAGTGCTTACGGCAAGCAATGCGGCAAAACGAAGGGCTTTCATCAGGCTGATTTCCTGAGCTGTCGCTTCTTGAGGTGGATCAGCAACAATGACACGGCCGACGGCGTCATGCCTTCCAGCCGTGACGCCTGGCCCAGCGTAACGGGCCGCGTAGTTTCGAGTCGTTGCCGGGCCTCATTGGAAAGCCCGTCTACCGATGCGTAATCGATGTCTTCAGGCAGGCGCAGCGACTCCTGTTTGGCGTGCTTTGCGATTTCCCGCTCCTGGCGATCGATGTAGCCGGCATACTTTGCCTGGACTTCCAGCTGCAGCTCCACCTGCTCCCGCTGTTCGTCGGTCTCGAGTTCGCTGGAATCGAAAGCACCCACCGTCGACAGGCCGGACACCGCCACGTAGTCGAGTTCGGGGCGCCGCAATAGATCGGCTGCCGTAATTTCACGCTGCAGGGGCTTGCCGATCAGGGTCTCGTCATTGTCGGTGAGCGTCGCCGGTCGCAACATGATGCCGCTCAGGCGCTGCTGCTCCCTGGCCACGAGTTCACGCTTGGAATTGAACGCCGACCAGCGCATATCTCCAATCAGGTCGAGTTTTCGACCAATCGCTGTCAGTCGCTGGTCGGCGTTGTCCTCGCGCAGTGTGAGCCGGTATTCGGCCCTGCTCGTAAACATGCGATACGGCTCGCTCACGCCACGCGTAATAAGGTCATCGACGAGCACACCAATATACGCCTGATCGCGACGCGGAAACCACTGTTCTTTGTCCTGCACCCGGCGCGCCGCATTAAGGCCCGCAAGCAGTCCCTGCGCACCGGCCTCTTCGTACCCCGTCGTGCCGTTGATCTGCCCTGCAAAATACAGCCCGTGCAAGTGTTTAGTCTCGAGCGTCGGCCGAAGGTCCCGCGGATCGAAAAAGTCGTATTCGATCGCATACCCGGTAGTCGTACTCGATCGCATACCCGGGCTGCGTAATGCGCGCGTTCTCAAATCCGGGAATAGTGCGCACGAACCGCTCCTGTACGTTGGCAGGCAGGCTTGTCGAAATGCCGTTCGGGTAAACGACGTCCGTGGTCAGCCCTTCAGGCTCGACGAAAATCTGATGCGACGCTTTGTCGGCGAAGCGTACGATCTTGTCTTCGACCGACGGGCAATAGCGCGGCCCGATGCCCTCTATCGCGCCCGTGTACAGCGGCGATTCATCGAGCGACGCACGAATGATGTCGTGCGTCGCTGCCGTCGTCTTGGTGATATGACAGGAAACCTGTCGCGGATGATCGCTGCGACGGCCCATGAAAGAGAACACGGGGGTTGGATCGTCACCGGGCTGTTCCGCCATCGCCTCGTAATTGAGTGTCTTGCCGTCGAGCCTCGGCGGCGTCCCGGTCTTGAGTCGCGCGACCCTGAACGGCATTTCCCGCAGGCGCTCAGCAAGCTTGATCGACGGCGCGTCGCCCACGCGGCCGCCGGCCGTTTCGCTCTGACCAATAAGAATGCGCCCGCCGAGAAATGTACCAACGGTCAGCACGACGGCTTGCGCCCGAAACTCGATTCCATTCGCCGTCACGGCGCCGCTTACCGTGTCGCCTGCAACAAGCAGGTCGTCTACCGACTGCTCTGCAATCGACAGATTCGGCTGATGCTCGAGTACGCGGCGAATCTCGCGCTTGTATAGAGCGCGATCGGCCTGCGCACGGGTTGCTCTGACCGCCGGCCCTTTGCTCGCATTCAGGGTACGAAATTGAATGCCGGCCCGGTCGATGGCCGCTGCCATTGCGCCGCCCAGCGCGTCGATTTCCCGCGTCAGGTGGCCCTTGCCGATGCCGCCGATTGCCGGATTGCAGCTCATCTGTCCCAGCGTGCCAACGCTGTGCGTCAGCAGAAGCGTGCGCACGCCGCCGCGCGCGGCAGCCAGAGCCGCTTCCGTGCCGGCGTGGCCGCCGCCGATTACGATGACATCAAACACTTCGGACATGGTGCAATACTGATCAATACGGGCCGCGCATTCTAGTCCTTGCCCGCCACCGTCGCCACAAACCACGCCCCATATATGGTCTCCCGCACGCTTCTACCCGGCTTTACTTGTGTCTGCCAACTCGCCAAGATTGCAGCGCCCAACGACACGGCGAATTCTCTATGCTCCGAAATACGGTCCTGGTGCCGCTCTTGCTGATGGCAGCGGCCGGCACGCTTGCTGCGCCAGCCCTCGAGCTGGAAGACTGCCGCATCAGCGCCGGGCCCGGCTATCCGGGCATCAAAGCGCGTTGCGGCACCCTGTTGCGGCCCGTGAATCCCGACGACCCGGAATCCGGACAGCTTGAACTCGCCGTTGCAGTCGTCCCGGCGCTCGACCTCGACCCGGAGCCGGATCCGCTGGTGCCTCTCGCCGGCGGCCCGGGCGGCGGCGCCATCGAGTTCTACTCCGCTTATGCAGGCGCTTTCGAGCCGGTGCGCCGCGATCGGGACATTCTGCTGCTCGATCAGCGCGGCACCGGCGGCTCGGCGCGCATGGACTGTCCCTTCGACGATGAAATAGTCGAAGGCTTCTACACCAACGAGCAGACGCTCGAATTCACCCGTTCATGCCTGCAGCAGCTTCCGCACGACCCGCGATTCTTTACTACCAGCGTCGCCGTCGCTGACCTCGAGGCGTTGCGGCTGGCCCTTGGTTATCCCTCGTTGAATCTGCTCGGCACGTCATACGGCACGCGCGTCGCGCAGCATTTTGCGCGTCGCTACCCCGGCTCGACCCGCACGCTCATTCTCGACGGCGTGGTCCCGCCGCAGGTTCCTCTGGGCCCTGAAATCGCGACCGAAGCGCAGCGCGCGCTCGATGACATCCTCGACCGCTGCCTGAACGATGCGGCTTGCAGCGAGCACTTTCCCCAAATCGACCTCGACTTCGCGTCGATTCGGGCGCAGCTGAAAAAAGCGCCTGTGCGGGTGGAGCTATCCGACCCGCTTACCGGCAATCGCGAATTTCTGGACTTTGGTCACAACGAACTCGCGGCCGCGCTTCGCTTGCTGGCATATCAGCCGCGCTCTGTGGCGATTATTCCGCTTCTGATTCATGAGGCCGCCAACAATAATTTCGCGCCGCTCGCCGCGCAGTTTCAGTTGACGGTCAGCCGTCTGTCCGACGCCCTGGCGCTCGGCATGCACAATTCGGTTGTCTGCACTGAAGACCTGCCGTTCATTGACAGGAGCGCGATCGACTTTGCTGCGCTCGATGCCTCGTACATCGGCGCACTGCAGCTCGAGGCGCTCGAGACGATTTGCTCGGTGTGGCCACGCGGCCCGATCGACGACGGCTTTGCGACGCCGCTCACCACCGATATTCCAGTGCTGCTGCTATCGGGCGATGCGGACCCGATCACACCGCCGCGCTATGCGGAGCTTGCCGCCGTCAAGCTCGGCAATGCCCGTCACCTGATCGGCGACAGGCAGGGACACGGCCAGATAGCCGCCGGCTGCATGCCCAAACTCGTCGCACGATTTGTCGCGGCGGCGGATGCTGCCGATCTTGATGCGTCGTGTATGGAAGACACATTTGTAATGCCGTTCTTTCTGGATTTTTCCGGGCCCACGCCGTGATCATCGTCGACAATATCCATAAATCTTTTGGCTCGGTCCGGGCCGTTCGCGGTGTGAGCTTCAGTGCCCCGAACGGCAAGATCACGGGCTTGCTCGGCCCGAACGGCGCCGGCAAATCAACGACCTTGCGCGTCTTATACACGGTTCTGACTCCCGATAGCGGCAGCGCGTCCATAGACGGCGCCGATGTCGTGGCCGACAGCCTAAAGGCGCGCCAAAGCATCGGCGCATTGCCGCACGGCGCGGGCCTGTATCCGCACCTGACCGCACGCGAAAACATCGTTTACTACGCCAAGCTCTGCGGCCTCGAGAAAGACCTTATCGACGCGCGAGTCGAGGACATCATCACGCTGCTCGAGATAAGCGACTTTGCCGACCGCCGCACGAAAGGCTTTTCGCACGGGCAGCGGACGAAGGTTGCTCTCGCTCGCTCGCTCGTGCACAGCCCGCAAAACGTCATCCTTGACGAGCCGAGCAACGGCCTCGATGTAATGGCGAAATTGATTCTGAAACTAAAAGACGACGGCCGGTGTGTGCTTTTTTCCAGCCACGTCATGCAGGAAGTGGCCGCTCTCTGCGATGACATTGTGATCATCGCGAACGGCAAAGTGGCGATAGACGACTCCGCTGACGGCATACGACAGCGGACGGGCTGCGACGATCTCGAGGACGCTTTCGTGCGCGCGATCGAAATGGTGGGACCTGCCTGATGCGCACGCTGATCACAGTTTTCATCAAAGAGGTCATCGATAACTTTCGCGACCGGCGGACGCTTGCATCCGCACTGATCATGGGCCCGCTGTTTGGTCCAATACTTTTCGCTTTCGTCATCAATCTCTCGATAGAGCGGTCGCTCGACGATGCCGAGCGAACACTGGAGCTGCCCGTTGTCGGCGAACAGCACGCGCCAAACCTGATGCGCTATCTCAAAAGCCACAACATCGACGTTGTCGAGGGCCCCAGGGACCGCGCGGCTGCAATGGCCGCAGTTACGACGGGCGCAAAAGACGTCATCGTCGTTGTCCCCGAAGACTTCGGGCAACAGCTTGCCGACACGATACCGGCAAAGATCGAACTGATCTCCGACCAGGCGAATACGCAGGCCGAGCGCGATGCGCGCCGGGTGCGAACGGCGCTTTACTCATACAACCAGGAACTCACCACTATCCGTCTCATAGCACGAGGCGTGAACCCTCTGGTGTTGCGGCCCATTAATGTTGACGAGGTCGACGTGTCGACGGCGAGCGGACGCTCCGCAATATTGCTTGGCATGATGAGTTATTTCTTTATCTTTGCCCTGCTGATGGGCGGCATGTACCTGGCTATAGACACAACGGCCGGTGAGCGCGAGCGCGGCTCGCTGGAGCCGATTCTTTCTTTGCCCGTAACGAGAGACCAGCTGATGTTGGGCAAGATAGCTGCGACCTGCCTGTTCATGGCTGTGTCGCTGTTTCTCAGTCTGTGTTCGTTTTTCGTCGCGCTCGAGTTCATGCCGCTGCAAAAGCTCGGCATGACGCCAAACTTCGGTCCTGACGTCGTCGTAGCAGCATTCTTTGTGCTGGCGCCGTTCATCTTGCTTGGGGCCTCGCTCATGACCCTCGTCGCTTCATTTACAAAAAGCTACAAAGAGGCACAAACATGGCTCAGCGTTTTGCTCGTTGCACCGACGCTGCCTATTCTGGTTGTCAGCATCCTGATGCTGCGCCCCAAGCTCGAATTCATGTTCGTGCCCAGCCTGAGCCAGCACCTGTTGCTTGTCGACATGATCAAGAACGAGCCCGTGAACATGCTGCATGTCGGTATCTCGGTGGCCAGCACCCTTTCGATCGGCGCTGCGCTGACCTGGATCTGCGCACGGCTGTATCGGCGGGAGGGGCTGCTGGGTTAGGATGCAGCTATGGCCGTGTTTGCCGAACTTCGCCGCCGCAACGTCTTCAAGGTTGCGCTGCTGTATGCCATAGCAAGCTGGCTGATCATCTGGTTTGTCGGTGCGATTCAGTCCACCGCCGAGGTGCCGGTATGGACAGAGACCTTCGTTCTGTTCGTGCTCGGGATCGGCTTTCCCGTCGCTTTGCTGTTCGCGTGGACTTACGAAATCACGCCTTCCGGCCTGAAAAAGGCCGTCGAGGTCGATCAGACACAGTCTATCGTTTACAAAACCGGGCAGAAGCTCAATGCGGCAGTTTCCGTTCTCCTGGTGCTCGGCGTGCTGGCCGTTTTTGGCCAGCGACTGCTGCCGACGTTCGAGTTCATACTCCCGGGCATCCCCGAAGGTGATGCGCCGCTGTCCGAAAAGGCGCCGGCCGATATCCGCAGCCTGACGCTCGACAACGGCCTCAAGGTTATCATCTGGCCCGATCACGACATACCCAACGTGGTTATGTACAACATCGTTCGCGCGGGCTCGCGCAACGAATACCCGGGCATCACCGGGCTGTCCCACTTCTTCGAGCACATGATGTTTCTCGGTTCCGGGGAGGATGAACCGGCTGCGTTCGACACGATCATGGAAGCGGCGGGCGGCGCGAACAACGCTTACACCTCCGCCGACGTAACGGTCTATCAGGACTGGTTTCCGCGCTCCGCGCTCGAGACCGTGTTCGAGATAGAGGCCGGCCGGTTTCAGAACCTTGAGTTTGTTCCCGAGGTTGTCGAAAGCCAGCGCCAGGTTGTCTATTCAGAGCGGCGTTCGAGCGTGGACGGCGACAATTTCTGGAAGCTTGCCGAGCAGGTGCAGGCAACTGCCTACGTTGCACACCCCTATCAGTTCACCGTGATCGGCTGGCCGTCCGATATTGAGGCGTGGACGCAGGAGGATCTGCTCGACTACTACCGCACGTACTACGCGCCAAACAACCGTATTGTCGTGATCACCGGCGACGTGACGTCCAGAGGGATTTTTTCGCTGGCCGAGGAATACTTCGCGGGGACTCCGGCGCAGGATCCGCCGCCACCGGTGCGAACGATCGAGCCCGAACAACAGGGCGAGCGACGCGTCGTTGTGAGGGCGCCGGCGCAAACGCCACTGTTGCATATAGCGTTTCACGCGGGCAGCGCCGCCGACGCAGGCACCTTGCCCATGAGCCTGTTGCTCAACATCCTGACCGGCGGCGACTCGTCGCGCCTGCACCGCCTGCTGGTCGAAGACGCCGGCCTGGCGATTTCGGTTGGCAGCAATCAGGACCAAAGCTTTGATCCCGGACTGGCCTATTTTTATCTGACGCTGCCGCCAGGCGGTGACCCGGACATCGTCGAGCGCCGCGTTCTCGACGAGCTGCGACGCGTCGTTGCCGAGGGGGTAACCGTCGCAGAGCTCGCCAAAGCGCGCAACATCATGCTGGCTGATTTCTGGCGAGGCCTGGCGACAATCGATGGCAAAGCTGCGGCGCTCGGACAGTACGAAGTATTTCACGGCAACTACGAAAAGCTGTTCGTCCTGCCGGACGCGCTGGCAGCCGTGACGGCTGACGACCTTCGCAACATCGCAGCAAA
>CAMYMP010000331.1 GCA_947259435.1 uncultured Woeseiaceae bacterium | reverse complement strand
GTGGGCTCGGTCACCGCCCCCATGCCAGTCGCCGGAATCCGCGGTGAGTACTACTTCACACCAAAGCTGAGGTTGGTCGGCGCGGCCGAGCACTTTGCTATTGAATATAACGATACCGACGGCCGACTTTCGGATGTCTATCTGGGCCTGGATTACGAAGTCATGGACAAGCTGGGGCTGGGCGTTGCGTATAATTACGTTGCCGCAGACATAGACGTCGTAAAAACTGAATTCAGCGGTGCGCTGGACTGGGATTACGATGGTCTCCTGCTTTACTTCAGATTCGCTTTTGGTTCTATGGGTAGGACAGCCGCCGAGTAGCAGCTGGGCAGAGAATTGTTTTACGGCTTCAGGTCCAGGACTCGGTGGGAATTTCTCGCGAAAATGTCAGGCAAAGAGCATGACCAGTGCAGATAGCTCGCAGGTCGAATAGAGTTCGGCGGGTAGCACGTGACCGGCTTCGCGGCTTTCGGGCGTCTCGTAAGGCGATGCGGCCACGCCAACAGTTGTGAGTGATGCAAAAGCAATGCAGGCCAGGCGATCTAGGGGCTGTTTCAGCCTCGTGGTGACTCCTTGGGTACCGACAAGGCCGGTTCTTGTGTTGTCGGTTTCCCATCACCGAATTCGTGCGCTCTGCGCATCGGCGAAAAAAACGCATCGAAAATATACACGGCCGCGATGCCGTAAACCGATGCACCTGCAAACATCCACAGCCGATCGTAGAATCGCGCGCCGGCCGCAGTGCCGAACTGTGAATCGAGCACCGCCGGCGCCAGGATGACAATCATCGTGAGGAAAGCATAGGACCAGGTTTGACTTTCGCCAGCGACACGACTGGAAAACACCCTGTTGCCAAAGAATAGCCCGGCCGCGAGCATAATCAACGTGTACAGGGTCAACGACGGCCAGACTGACAGCGCCTGCCAGGCGATCGCCGCGGCGACACCGCCCGCAACGGTGGAGAATAACAGCGAGCGTGCTGCGGCGCGTGTATTCTCGGCTGACGCTTCCTGCCCCATCGACGCCACCTTGATCATTACGGCGGTATTCGCGGCACTCGCGCTGGACAAGAGAAACCAGATGGTTATTGGTAAGACAATCGCGAGCGACCGGAATGCATTGTGGCGTGCCCGCTCAGGTACAGGCTTTGCGGCGTCATCGGCTTCCGATTCTGTAGCCTTGGTGGCCCCGATCGGGTCCGGCAGCACGCCGTGCGCCAACCAGGCGGCGCCGGCACCAACGAGCGCGCCAGCCGTCACGCCCTGAGCCACTGCGATCAGGGCATCGACCGATACGGATCCGACGGCAACCATGACGGTCAAACCGATCGTCAATAGCGTGCCTACGACCGCAGCCCCCCCGCGCGCGGTAAAGTAAAAGCAATGAAACAGCGCCAGCGCCAGCAGCAACAGACCGGCGACGCGGTAGTGCAGCAGGACGGGCAACAGTAAGAATGAACCCCACACGCTAACGACAAGGGCGAGAAAAACTATGATGAAAAACTTTGGCTTCGGACGCGAAACCGGTAGCGCGAGCAAGCTCATCGTCAGTATCGGCGCAATGAAGGACAGCGGCCAGCCGACTGCCTGGGACACCCACAACGACGCGGCCGTTCCGACCGCAAGCCGGAGAACGCGGCGGTTCCTCAACGCTGATTCGACTGACATCTTGCGAGTCCTAGTAGGCGTAGGACAGGATGCTGCCGACGCGGATATACAGCTTGCCGAGCGTATTGAATATCCAGCTGTCCGTCGCGTAGATCACGACCGTCGCCTGTGCACCGACACGCAGTTGTCGCATGTCCTCGCGCTCCATGTCGAAACCGACGACAACGGGAAAGCGCTGCGCATCCCTGAGCCATTGGCGGTTGTTCTGTACTGTAGGCAAGCTGCCGAGCGGCGCAGAATCGACGGCAACGCCGAAGCTCAGGTCCCGCACGTTGCCGTCGAAGACCCGGCCCGGGTAGACGTCGAAAACGATGTCGACCTCGTCACCGCGATCGACCTTGCCGAGATTATTCTCGGTGAAATCGGCCTGCACCCAGATGTCCGTCGTGGAAATGAACGTCATCTGCGGCACGCCGGCCCCGGCGAAGTTACCGCGATCGACGCGCACGTCCGTGACGACGCCATCGGTCGGGGCTAGCACCTCAGTACGCGACAGGTTGACCTGCGCCTGCTCTAGAGCGGCCAGTGCCTGCTGTATACGCGCGTTTTGCTCGCCGGTTTCGCCCAGGTTGCGGCGTGCCTGCTCGAGGCTCGCGCGGGCTGCGTTGACCTGTTCTTGTGCAACCCGCAGCGTTGTCTCGGCAGCTTCCAGTCGCCGATCCGAAATTGCGCCCGGGTCCTGTTGCTTGATCCGCCGCAAGCGCTCCGTATCCTGCCGTGAGCGTTCAAGATTGGCCTGCGCCGCCCGTACGCCGGCTTCCGCAGCAGGAATCCCGGCCTCCGATGCGCCCGTAGCCTGCCGTGCCGTTTCCAGGTTGGCCTCGGCACTCACGACAGCAAGCTCATACTGCGTGCGATCAATCCGGAACAGGACGTCCCCTGCGGAGACCAGCTGATTACGGTTTACCAGGACGTCCGTCACCGTGCCGGACACTTCGGCAGCGACCGGGACGACGAGCGCGTGCACGCGAGCCTGCGTCGACACCGGCGTTACCCGGTCGGCAATCAAATAGAAAACCATCAATAGCAGGGCTACCGCTACGACACGCAGCGTCCAGACCTTTACCGGGTCTTTCGCCGGCGATTCCTTCTCGTCGTCCTTCGACGCGGCGTCTTCCGCTCCAGGATCCTGCTGTTCGGGCTCTTCGCTCATCGTCTTCTCTGTTGTTCCTGTCCGTTCATAGCCGCAGCGCGACAATGTTAATTGCGTTATTTCGGTGACGACGCGGCTTCGGCCTCAGTCGCATCGATCATCGTTCCCCAGTCGGTACGCTCAATCAGGTCGTCACGCGTTCTATCCTGCAACAATACGCTGTCGTATCGCGTTTGCCATCCACCGCCGAGGGCAAGGTAAAGCTGTACAAAGCTGTCCGCGACGCTGCCCTTGTTGCTGACGAAGCGTGACTGCTGTGCGAACAACAACTGCTGTGCATCGAGCACCCGCTGATAATCGGCGAAGCCTTCGCGGAACCGCACCAGCGCCACCTCGTTGGCACGCGCGGCGACCTGTACCGTTTCGGCCAGTATCATGTCCTGGCGCCGGGTTCCATCGAGCGCGGCGAACGAATCTTCGACCTCCCGTGCCGCGCGAATCACGG
>CAMYMP010000330.1 GCA_947259435.1 uncultured Woeseiaceae bacterium | reverse complement strand
CGCATACCTTCCACAAATGGCTGCAGGTCTGCCGGGAGGCCGCTCAGCATCTCGTGTCGTGACAACCAGTAGGCCGGCGTCATGGCTCCCTCGAGGTCGTCATCGCCGAGGGCGTAATTGAGATCATCGAGTTGCTCCGCGTGCGCGTGCATGTGATCCATGAGCGCAGAGTCCCGCCAATCCTCAACCTGCTCGGCGGTCGCTTCCGGTTGAACCGCCGGCACGGCTGGTTCCATCTCACTCCCCTGCTCGGGCGCGGTCTGCTCTTTCTCGGCGCAACCGACGATGCCGGCAGCAAGACCGACGACCAATAGCATGTGTAATTTCATAGCGACTCCCGAGCCGGTTATTAGTATTTCAAGAACGGATGATTGATTGGCAAGCTTGCCACATCAACCCGGCAGAAATGTATATATCACTCGACGATTATCCACTGGAGCGTTGGCGCACGCGAGTTTTCCAATACGGTAAGCATTTTATCAGGCTGGGGCAAGTACCAACCAACCGATCGCATAGGCGCATGCCGGCCACTTTCAGATACCCGGGCCACGCAGACTGGCCGCCGGAGTTCATTTCTGAGTGTCGCGGAGCCCACAAAAGACAAGGGCCGCTTCGAGCGGCCCTTGCGGATACCTCTTCGGAGAATCGTCGATTACTAGGCAGCTGCGCTGACCTTCTCGACGATACGATCCTTGAGTTCTGTTACGTCTTCCGTGACTTCCTCAACGGTGTCGTCGATTTCTTTGGCGACAGTCCTGCGGACTTTCTTGACCTGCTTCTGATAGCGATTGCGAGCCTTCTCACCGTCCTTCACAAGCCCATCAAACTTCTTCTCGAAATCAGACTGGAACTTCTCGAGCTCGGTCTGCATCGTCGAGATCACGCCCAGGCTCGCGAGAAAGGTCTTGTTAGCGATCCTGATCGGCGTTCCGACCGGGCTGTCTACAAATTTCTCAAATGCTGACTTCTGCGGCGCTTTCTTGGCTCTTGCCTTCTTTGCAGGTGCTTTCCTGGTTGTCACTTTCTTCCTCGTGGTCATTTCCTTGCTCCTTTAAGTCTCGCCTCAAGCTGCCTGCCTGGGTGCGGTTTTCTTGATCGGGGTCTGCGGTTTGGAGGTCGTGGCACGCTTCGGTGCTGCCTTCTTTGCGGCAACCAGCTGCTGCTTTTCGACCATCTTCTCAATCTTGTTGAGCTTCCTGTTGATCCCGTCGACGTCTTTCTTCGTGGCGATCTGCAGACGCTTCATGGCACTGGCTATCCGTTTGTCGAATATCTCAGTGAGCTGGTTGCGACGTGCCTCGCCACGTACCTGCTTCATCAGACCGCTGGCCGTCGACTGCGCGTCGTCCGTCATCTCGCGGATAGCGTCCTGGACGTCGTCGATCAGCGACTCGGTTTTTCGAGAGGTCTTCTTGCGGAACTTCTCGCCTTCCTTGACCAGCTTGTCGAACCTCTTCTCGCCGGCCTCTTGCGCATTGGCAAAAGCGCCCAGCCCTGCCAGAAAAGCGTTTTCCAGCTGCTCTCTGACCTCATAGACCATTTTGTCCTTACCTTTCTGTTTTGCTTTACCTTTCTTGGCTACCATCGTTCTGCTCCTCAGCATGTTCGTCTTGCCATGATTAGGATCGTAGCTCGCAGAATTAGGGTGGTCACACTAATTTGGTGCGCTGTATTGTGAGTTTTTCGCGCACGGCCTCCGCTTCTTCGGAGGATGTGATCGGATGCCGGGGGGTATCCTCACCATCGGCGTTGACGATCGCGGGCTCAGGTGAAATCGCTGCAGGCAATTCTGGCTGCGGCAGCAGCTCGTCACAGAAATACCAAGCTGCGCCCGCCGCGGCCATTGTGAGCGACAGATTGGCGTCGCGACCATCCATGTCGCCACTTTATTGCCTTAGCACCTGCCCAGGCAAAGGAAGGCCGTTACGCCCGCTGGAAATTCAGATCCAGACACGCGATAACGTCCTGCCGAGCAGGCAGGACGGTCCTAGATTGGTAGTGGTCCGCAACCGTTGTGGGGACTTAGTGTCGCGCTTACTCGCCTGGCGCGTCGTCGTTCAGATACAGGCCGGAACTGTCGTCGCCTTCCAACAGGGACTTGGCCGCGACATCTTTACCATCAGTCCACATGTAGCCTTTCGCAGAGACGCCGCCATCTGTCCACATATAGCCTTTGGCCGATACTTCGCCGTCTGTCCACATGTAGCCGTTGGCCGTGACGCCATTTGCATCGGTGAAAGTTGCACCGCTGGCCCAGCTAAAGCCATTGTTATACAGGTAGCCCGAGCCCCAGACAGCGTCGCCCCATAGCACCGCCGTATCTTCAACGAGAACACCACCCGCTGCGTCGTCGAAGACCATCAGCGGCGACAGTGCCTGACCCGTCAACGTCCCGGCCTCGCTGAGTGCTGCATCGACATCGAGCAGTCCAGCGCCGGCCGTGGATGGATCCGCGTCGACCTTCATCGCGGAACGCATCAGGCGCGCCTTTACAGTCGCGGGTGTCAGAGACGGGTCCTTGTCCAGCATCAGCGCGGCCGCGGCGCTGACCATCGGTGTCGCCATGCTCGTTCCGGACATTTCCAGGTACACGCTGGCACAACCTGTACTCGTGCAGGCCTTCGTTCGGCCCGGAAGGTTTCTGGCCAATTTTGAGTCCTTCGGTATCGCCGCGACGATGCGGTTGCCAGGAGCCACGAGATCGGGCTTCAGTACGTAATCGCCGATTGTCGGTCCTGTCGACGAGAAGGAAGAAACGTAGTCGTCACTATGGTCGGAACCCGTCGCATTGTCGGTCAGCGAACCGACGGTGATGACTTTGCGCGAGTTGCCCGGACTCGTCACCGTCATGCTGCCGTGGTAACCCTCGTTACCTGCTGCGACCACTACGACCATACCGGCGTCCCAAAGGTCTTCGATCGCGATAACCAACGGGTCCGTTTCATTCGACTCGGAAATGCCCTTGCCCAGGGAAAGGTTAACCACGCGAATGTCGAAATAGCTGCCGTAGGTCTGCAACCAGTCCAGTGCCGCCATGACGTCGGACATGGACCCACCGCCATCCTGGTCCAGAACCTGCAGCGCCAGCACTTTGTGACCGAATTTGTCGTCCCGAATGCTGTCATTGAAGTTTGCGATTGCGCCGTTGACGATTTCCGGCATCGGGTAGGCGCCGTCCAGGAATGAGTACTGGAGAATATTGTCGTCCAGATCACCATGATTGGATATACCGGTATCCAGTACCGCGATACCCACGCTCGATCCGCTGTAACCCGCGTTGATCGAACTCGATGCAGGCATATTGGCTGCGCTGCGGCCGGCAGCCGAAGTTGACGATATTTCGTCGTCAATCGATAGCCAGTCTACGTTGTCCTCGCCAGCGAGTTTCTCCAGCCCGGCTGCCGGTATGCGGATGGCTCGCATGCGAAGGTGCTTGTACTTGCGGGTTACTTCGCCACCCAGGGCTGCCACCAGCTCATCATCGAACAGCTCGGGGCGCTGATCGTAACGAACTACAATCTCGGCAATTCCGGGTCCACCGGCAGCGGCTAGCGCGGCGACAGGACCGCTCATCTTGTCGCGCGGAGCTGTCTTTTCGCTCGATTTCGGCGCGTCAGCAGCGGTATCGCTGCTACGTGGCGGGCCCACCTGCCGTTTGCTTTGCGCTATCACGGTTTCGCTGTATGTCTGCAGCATCGAGGGGTCGGCCTGCGGAGCTGGCATGGCCATCCGGAACTGCGCGTCGGACGCCTGGCTGGCCGTGTCAGTCGCAACCGTCGCGAGCGTCGCCGAAGACGCCGTATTCGAATCAACCGTGACGCGCACGGCTTCCGTCACGCGCCAGTCCGTGTCGAACGCGGCCAGTATCAGGCCAGTCGCTACAGCCATGCCAAGGATTTTTGCTGAAGTTTTCATAAACTGATTTGCCTGTGCCGGTT
>CAMYMP010000329.1 GCA_947259435.1 uncultured Woeseiaceae bacterium | reverse complement strand
TAGCGGTCGACCATCAGTCCCTGGACCTGCTGATAGGCCACGATGAACCCGACCGCGAGCAGAGCCAAGAACGATATGGTGAATTTCTTGCGTCGCGTCCAGGTCATGCTGTGACTATACCTCGAATGAGCTATAGTTTTCGTATGGCAAATGACGCTTCGAAAGCGATCGAATCAAGCCCGCTGTCCGGCCTGCACCTGTTGCTGACCTATGAGTGCAACTACGAGTGCGAGCATTGTTTTGTGTGGGGCGGGCCGTCGCAAAGCGGCACGATGACGCTCGAAACCATCGAACACATCATTGGGCAGGCGAAAGCGCTGGGTACCGTCGAATGGATCTACTTCGAGGGCGGTGAAGCGTTTCTCTACTACCAGATCCTCGGAGCGGGTGTTCGATTGGCTAAAGAGGCCGGTTTCAAGGTCGGCATCGTGAGCAATGCCTACTGGGCGACCGCGGATGCCGATGCCGTGGCGTGGTTGGAGCCGTTCGTTGGCTTGGTCGACGATCTTTCCATCAGCAGCGATGCGTATCACGGTAACGACGAAAGCCCCGAACACCCCGAAACCGCTCGCCGGGTTGCGCAGGCACTGGGCATCCCGGTTGACTTCATCAGCGTCGCCGATCCCGAAGCCGTCGATGTCGCCGGTGCGGCCGGTCAATTACCGGCCGGCGAATCGGCGGTCCTGTACCGGGGCCGCGCCGCGGAACTGCTTGCATCGCGCGTCGAGGCAAAGCCCTGGGAGCAGTTTACGGAATGCCCGTGGGAAGACCTGCGCGAGCCCGGACGCGTGCACGTCGACCCCTTTGGCAACCTGCACATCTGCCAGGGTATTTCCATCGGCAATCTGCTGAAGCATCCGCTAACCGACATCATGCGCGACTATGACGCAGACGCGCATCCGATCGTCGGGCCCTTGCTCGACGGCGGCCCGGCCGAGGTCGTTCGCCGCTACGACCTTGCCCACGAGGAGGGTTACGCCGATCACTGCCATCTCTGCTACAAATCACGCTGCGCACTCAGGCAGCGTTTTCCCGACGTGCTGACTCCCGATCAGATGTACGGCCCGAGCTGATGCCGAGGTCTTTGACATAACGCAACGACCGATTTCCGCGGCACCCCCCGTCTAATAATAAGTAGAAGCACAGATGTTCGCTGATGGAAGAACGGCGGATGCTGTATCAATGTGTCAGGGAGAAAGACATGAACAAGATAAGAAAGAGTCACATCGTCGCAATCGTTATTGCGGCGATCGCAATGAGTATCGCCAGTGGCAGCGCACTGGCGAAAACGCTGGAAATCCCGCTGCCCCCGCCTGGTGCCTTTACGACGATTATTGATAATCAATATTGGCCATTACCAGTAGGCGCCACATTCGCCTATATGGCAGAAACGGAAGATGGCTGCGAGTACAACAAGCTGACCGTGACGTCAGATACTTATGTGATTGATATCGACGATGCGTATTACACCACCCTGATTGTTCGTGATCAGGAGTGGGAGAGCGAAGATTGTGATGTCACGACAGCCACGTTGGCCGAGGACACGCTTGATTACTACGGTAGGGATTTGGACGGTAATGTCTGGTATTTCGGTGAAGATACCTGGTCAATAGACGAGGACTCATGTAATGAGGAAGGAGAAGAGTGCGAATGTACGGATGACGGAGCGTGGGAGGCCGGTGTCGACGAAGCCGTACCAGGAATAGTCATGCTCGGTAGCCCGAGGTCGGGTGACAGATATCAGCAGGAGTATTGGGAAGACGAAGCCGAAGATTGGGGTGCGGTGCTGAGGCTCAACGCCAAGGTATCAATTGACTATGGTGATTTCGAGGATTGCCTCATGACTCGCGAATGGACGCCACTGGAGCCGGGCGAAATCGAGCATAAGTTCTACTGCCCGGAAGACGGCAACTTTGGGCCCGGCCTAATGTTCATCGAGGAACTAAAAGGCAAGACCGTATACGTCGAGTATGTTGGTCCAGGTCCTTTTGGTGCGCCCGGTGAGTTTGAGGATTTCCCGGCGTTAGACGAAGTTGGATCCTGCACAACTCCAGATCCAGAGGAAGACTGAAGCATTAGCAGAAACAAGGTAGTGTGGCGGCCCGACGGAAAATGAAGTGTTTGTTGATATTGGATGACGTCCAACCGGGAATCCGTTTCCTGGTGTTGTTGGAAAGCCCCGCCTCGGCGGGGCTTTCTTCGATCAGGGGCCAAACTTCGTCAGAAAACGATCCAGCTCATTCGCGAACGTCTGCTTGTCGCGCTGATTGAACGCGGCCGGCCCGCCGCCCATCTCGACGCCGCTCGAACGCATCGTGTCGAGAAAGTCCCGCATGTTGAGGCGGGCGCCGATGTTCTCGGTCGTGTGCATTTCGCCACGTGGGCTCAGTGCGTGCCCGCCTTTGGCAATCACCTCGGCGGCCAGCGGAATGTCGCTCGTGATGACGAGGTCGCCGGCATCCAGTCGCTTGACGATTTCATCGTCGGCAACGTCGAATCCCCGCGGCACCTGCAGCGTGTTGATGTTGGGCGAGGAGGGCGTGCCAAGGGGCTGGTTCGCAACCAACGTGAGTTGCACGCTGGTGCGATCGGCAGCGCGGAACAGGATTTCCTTGATCACAACCGGGCAGGCGTCCGCATCGACCCAAATTTTCACGTTTTGTTGCTCAGACGTTCCTAAGGCTTGCGAAACAGCAACGTGAACCGGTCCGTGTTGCCGCTGACCGAGCGCCGCCCGACTTCGTACTCGAGTTCGTCATCGGCGCGGTAGTGCAGGTCCGAGTAATCGACGAACTCGAAACCGTGCCCGAGCATCTCCTTGATGACCAGCACGGGATCGATGCGCCGGCGGTTCTCGTTGTTGGGCGGCTCCATGTGCCGCGCCGTGTGGTCAACCACGCCGTAAAGCCCACCGCGCTTGAGCGCCTTGAAAACGTTGCGGTTGACGCGGTCGCGAGCGTCCTTGTCGAAGTTGTGAATGTTGCGGAACGTCAAAACCATGTCGACACCCGTAACGCCGAAGTCGAAGTCGTCGGCCTGGTAAAAGCGACTACCCTGCGGACGGTTGATGTTGGCCGTGGTTTCGATGACTTCGACCTGTTCGAATCCGGGTCCGGTCAGTACGTTCTCTTTAACCCGGTTCGTGCCCAGGGCCACATACAGCTTGCCGTTCTCGGCGAGCACGGGCGCGAGCACGCGGGTGTACCAGCCGCCGCCGGGCAGCAGTTCCAGCACGCGCATGTCGTCGGTCATGCCGAAAAATTGCAGTGTCTCGA
>CAMYMP010000328.1 GCA_947259435.1 uncultured Woeseiaceae bacterium | reverse complement strand
TTGAGTACTTCGTTTGCCCGAGTGAAGGAGAGGTAGGGAAAGACCTTGAATCTCGTGCTTCAGTGTTCATAAGAATTAGAAATCTTACTGATAACGAAAAAATTCCATGCAGAGCCTGTGCACACATCTTGCGCTATGAACCGGTGCAATCCACAGCCAGCAACAGCTCGGTCAGGCCGTGATAGGTGAGCGCGTTCTTGCCGGTGAGGTCCTCGATCTTGTTCATGCGTGCGTAGATCGTGTTCGGGTGTAGCTTGAGCCGCTTGGCCGCCTGCAAAACATTCATGTTGGTATCGGCATAGGCGTGCAGCGTACTACTGAGCGCGCCGCGCATTTTGTCGTCGGCGCCGTGCAAGGCGGTCGCCCAGGCAGGTAAAGCGGCGCGCAACTCATCGCGGGCGTGCCGCAGCATCATGCGCTGCATGGGAATCTCGGTGTACTGCATGACGCGATCGGCAACGTTCGCACACTCCAGTGCCAGCGTCGCCTGTTCGAGCGCGCGCGGGATATGCGAGGTCGACGGCACGTCGGAACTGACACCGATGAGTGCCGCAGGCCCTAACTTCAGAAGTTCCGGCGCTAGTCTCTCTGCGTGCGCCGACTGCGGCGCCGTCCCGCCGGACTGCCGCCGGGTCGCCGAAAACACCGCAGCCACAAGGTTTGCGCGAATACCGACGATCGAACGCACGCCGCCTAAGCGCACGCTGTCGTCCAGAGCGTTGGCGAGGCGCCGGGCGCGTGCCCGGTTTTGCATTTCGGCAGGGTCCACTGGCTGCGCAACCGCGACGCAGTAGGTCTGTCTTTGTCTCAGGTAGCCGCTTTGCAGCAGCAGGCGGGCCACGCGGCCGTCGGATTCGTCGTACCCGCTGAGCAAGACGTTCAATAGCTCCGTGCGGCGATCGCCCTCTGCCTCGGCGAGGCGCCGGGTCTGGGCGACGTATTCCGCGGTGGCGAGCGTGCTGATTGCGTCGGTGTATTCAAAGGCGAAATCGGCGGCCGCGGCGACGACGCGGCGAACCTGCGCATCGGCGGGCGCTACCGCCAGCGCCGCGTCCCGTATCCAGCGCGACAGGATCTTGTGGCTCCAGCGATAGGCATGCAGCGTGGCCTCCAGCGGGAATTTCTGCGAGGCCCGGCGGCGGGCGTGATCCTGCACAAAGTCGAAATCGCCGACCCGGTGGCCGCCGGCCAGCCGGCGAATCTCCTGCATATGCCGGACATGGTGTGCGGTCTGCTCCGGCAGGATATCCGGGTTGCCGGAGGCCGAGAACGCCGGGATCTGCTCGGCAACGGAGTCGCAGAGCTCTCTCTCGATGGCGTCGGCCTCGCCATCCAGCTCGGATGCGACCCGCGGCACGATACCCAGGCGGCGCAGGGCATCCAGGGTGCTGGCGAGGCGGTTATCCTGAGTGACTGGAGGCATGATTGTGCAGTCTACACAATCAATCGGCCGAAATATCGCTGAATAGACCAGTGCAAGGCTGAATACATAGGGATAATCTCTATTTTCTTCAACAAACACTCAAGCAGGAGAATAACGATGGCGAAGTATCTGTTCGTATATCACGGCGGCAGCCAACCGGAGACGGAGGCCGAACAGGCCGAGGTAATGGACGCCTGGGGCAACTGGCTGGGGGGCATGGGCGCGGCTGTAATCGACGGCGGCAACCCGGTTGGCCAGTCGAGCACCGTGCAAAGCGATGGCTCGGTCAAGACCGGCGGTGACAACCTCGCCAGCGGCTACAGCCTGATCGAAGCCTCGGGCCTCGACGACGCGCTCGCCAAGGCAAAGGGCTGCCCGGTGCTGACGGCCGGCGGCACGGTTGAGGTGGCCGAAGCCTTCGATATGTAGGGCAGGAACCACCGAACTACCGACACGCAGCAATTCCCTTGACTGGGCGTTCGGGCGTCGGTCTAATACCCCGCTCGTTTGGGGCGCCCCAAACTTGTAGGAGCGGTCTCCCCTTGCGGCGACATTGATCGACCGCGACCGAGCGGGCCAGGTAGCTCAGTTGGTAGAGCAGCGGACTGAAAATCCGCGTGTCGGTGGTTCGATTCCGCCCCTGGCCACCACATACCAAAGGGTCCGTTCCGGGGACTTGGGTTACAGATTATTCCGGGCACATAGGTAACACTTTAGCAGCAAACGGGTTATTGATAGGCTCCAGCCGGCAGGTCTCGTCATCAAAGTAGCCGAGATCGTAGTGCATGAAGCTGACCAGCCAGAGCTGATCCTCGACCTGTCGTACGCCAACCTTCTGGCCGGCGAAGACGGTGCTTAGGTGGATTTTCCGGGAGTTGTAGCAGACTCGGCCGCAGCGCGTGACGATTACGCAGCGGTCATGGAACGGGTACTCGAGATCGCCCAGTCCGGCGTAAGGTCTGGGCGATTTTGCGTAAAGATCTGCCGGGACCTTCCTGTTGAGTGCCTGATGCGGTCGTTCGGCGTTGTAGTAGTCAATGAAATCGTCGAAGCGCGCCTGTTGTTGCAGGAAGTTGGCGGCGGCGGGCTTGGTCGCTTCTTTCTTGAGCGTCAGATGCATGCGCTCGTGACGACCATTCTGCTCAGGATGGCCAGGCTTGATGCGCTCGATGTCGATACCGAGTCGGAGCCACCAGACGGAGAGCTTGGAAAGGCCGAACAGGGCGGTAGGGCAGGAGAACGGTACGCCGTTGTCGGTTCGGATCGCGCTTGGCAAGCCGAACTCCTTGAAAGCCCTCTCGAAAATGGAAAAAGCGAACGTCTCCCTGTTGGAAGAGAGTGCATCGCAGCCAAGCAGGTATCGGCTGGCATAGTCGGTGATTGTCAACGGATAGCAATACCGCCGGTCAGCAAGCATGAACTCGCCCTTGTAGTCAGCGCACCATAGCGCGTTGGGCTGTCTTACGTGCTTCAGGGCGGTGCCCTTGGCCTTGTGGCGTTTACGCTTTCTGCGCTTGACCAGGTTGTGGCGATCAAGCACCGCATGCACGGTGCTGATGGCGGGGCAGACAAGCTCAGGGTAGCGCGTCCTCAGCTTCTCTCGGATCTTTGGTGCGCCCCAGTGTGGGTACTCGCGCTTAAGCTTGACGATGAGCTTCTCGATCTGCATCGGCAGTCGGTTGGCATGTCGATAAGGCCTTCTCGAACGATCTGTCAGGCCATCGACGCCACAGTCACGGTAGCGGTTGTAGATCTTGTAGCCGGTCTTGCGGGAGATGCCGAACTCACGGCACAGCCCGGCCATCTTCTCGCCATCGAGCAGGCGGGCGATAAATCGGAGACGTTCTTCCAC
>CAMYMP010000327.1 GCA_947259435.1 uncultured Woeseiaceae bacterium | reverse complement strand
CATCATTTGAATGCCGCTCTGAGAGCGCATGCGATATTCCAGAAGGACGTTGACTACATCGTCAAGGACGGTGAAGTCGTTATCGTGGACGAGTTTACGGGCCGCACGATGCCGGGCCGGCGCTGGTCGGATGGCCTGCACCAGGCGATCGAAGCCAAGGAAGGCGTGTCGATCAAGAGTGAGAACCAGACGGTCGCGTCGATCACATTCCAGAATTACTTTCGCCTCTATAACAATCTATCCGGCATGACGGGCACAGCTGATACCGAGGCATTCGAATTCCAGCAAATCTATGGGCTCGAGGTTGTCGTAATCCCGACGCATCGGGACATGATTCGTGTTGATTCTCCGGATCTCGTCTATCTGACGCAGAAAGACAAGTTCGAGGCGATCATCGAGGACATCTCCGACTGCCGCGACCGCGGTCAGCCCGTGCTGGTTGGCACGACATCGATCGAGACGTCCGAGCTGCTTTCGTCGCTCCTGAAGAAGCGCAAGATCGATCACGAAGTACTCAATGCCAAGCAGCACGAACGCGAAGCTGTCGTCGTGCAGCACGCGGGGCGTCCGGGTGCGATCACGATCGCAACGAACATGGCGGGCCGCGGCACGGACATCGTGCTGGGCGGTAACCTCGACGCGGAACTGGCCGAAGCCGGCGAAGGAGCCGATCCGGAAGCAACTCGCGCCGACTGGCAGGGGCGCCACAACGCGGTCATCGAGTCGGGCGGATTGCACATCGTTGGCACGGAGCGGCACGAGTCACGCCGCATCGACAATCAGCTCAGAGGCCGCTCGGGACGTCAGGGCGACGCCGGATCGAGCCGTTTCTACCTGTCGATGGAGGATACGTTGATGCGTATCTTTGGGGACCCGGACCGCACGAAAGCGCTGTTGTCTCGCGCTGGCATGCGGGAGGGCGAGGCCATCGAGAGCAAGCTTCTGTCACGCCAGATCGAGCGCGCGCAACGCAAGGTCGAGGCGCACAACTTCGATATTCGTAAGAATCTGCTCGAGTACGACGATGTTGCCAACGACCAGCGTAAGGTCGTCTATCACCAGCGGTCCGAGCTCATGGCCGCCGATGAGATCGAAGAGTCCGTTGCGGCGATACGCGAAGAGGTCATCGCGGCGACGGTGCAGGCGCACATTCCGCCTGGCAGCCTCGAAGAACAATGGGATGTTGAGGGCTTGAGCCACGAACTCGAGTCCGAGTATGGCCTCCGTCTCGACATCGAGCGCTGGATCCGCGAAGACAAAACGCTCAACGAGGACGGTATCCTCGAACGGTGTATCGCGGAAAGCGACAAGGCTTACAAAACCAAGGAAGATTCGATCGGCATTGAGCTGATGCGCAACGTCGAAAAGCAGGTCATGTTGCGGCAACTCGATATGCATTGGAAAGAACATCTGGCCGCGATGGATCATCTGCGCCAGGGCATAGGCCTGCGATCGTATGCGCAGAAGAACCCCAAACAGGAATACAAGCGCGAAGCCTTCGAGATGTTTGGTGCGATGCTGGAGCAGGTCAAGCACGACACGATCAGCATCCTGACGCGTATTCGAATTCAGGGCGAAGAAGACCTGGACGATTCGGCCGAGCGGCGCCGTGCCGCTCAGGCATTGAGATACCAGCATGCGCAGGCCTCGGCGCTGGGTGGACCGGCCCCGCAGGGTCAACCGCAGCCCGGCCAGGGTCGGCAAGCTGCCGCTCCGCCTCCGGAACCGTTCCGGCGTGACGGCCGAAAAGTCGGGCGCAATGAACCGTGTCCATGCGGGTCCGGCAAGAAGTACAAGCAATGCCATGGCAAACTGACTTAAGCATCTGTCGGCAATGAACCACTATCACGTCGCGGCCGGCATTCTGCACGATGCCGAAGGGCGAATCCTGATCACCGAACGTCTCTGCGACGGCCCGTTTAATGGGCTCTGGGAATTTCCTGGCGGCAAGATCGGCATTGGGGAAGACTCGACTGAGGCGCTCAGGCGCGAGCTGGCCGAGGAACTCGGCATCGAAGTCACTGCGAGCGAGCCGTTCATGGACCTGCACCATGAATACCCCGACCGCATCGTCGATCTCGAGTTCTTCCTCGTCACTGCCTGGCATGGCGACCCCACCGGCCTCGAAGGCCAGGGTGTGCGCTGGCTAGCACTGGCCGATCTCAACCCTGATGCGCTTTTGCCGGCGGACGCTCCGGTCGTCGAGGCATTGCTGAGCCTGTAGTGTCTTCGGGCGCGATGCTTATCGAGGGAAGTAAAGCGGAACGCAGTGAGCCATGACCGAGATGAGCATCGCGCCCGGAAACTGTGATGCGGAGATTGGCTTGCAGGCGGTGTATCTCAGCAGATGCTCAACTGAAACGGCACATCATGCCCGGTCTGCACAGCTCGACTGTTGATTGTCGACCACTCGAGAAACCGCACTGTAAACCGATGCTGGCTGCCGCTGATCTCGGGATAAAGTTTGCTGCCATCGGGTAGATTGATGCGCAACAGACGGCAATGTGCATCCTTTTGCATGTTGTGTTGATACATGCCGTTGATTGCAAGCTTGTCCAGGGGTTGTGCACTCTCGCGGATCAGCCACAGTACCTCGCTGACGGCGTCGCACAGTGGCCGAATAGCACCCAACCAGATCGTCAGGTCTTCCTGACGCCGCTGGTGTGGTTGCCGCAACCAGTGGCTGTATTCGGGCAAATCGAATTCACAGGTACCGCCAGGAATGGCGCTGCGATTCTTGATCGCGTTGAGAAAATCCGAGTCTTTCAGCGGCTGCAGATACTGAGTTCCAATACCGTCGATTTCGGCACGACTTTCGATCAGATTACGAATCAGCGCATCGAGCCGCCGCGCATCCACGCCTGGCTGACTCTGAAAGCGCTGCAATTCGTCCAGTTGATGGTCAAGCTCCTTGTGGACTTCACTGCGAACGTCGCCGCGCGACAGAATCGCCATGATTTCGAGCAGGCCCGCAATCGTGGCGCGCGATGCCCAACTGGTCTCGAGTTCGCTGTTATACAGCATCTGCTGATGGAGAAACTCGAGCCGCATAAAGGTCCGCATACGCTCCGAAACAGGCTGTTCGTAATGCACCGGGCCGCTGCGGGCAGTTTGGGGCGCAATTTTCTTTGCCGGTTTCGCCATGGGGGTATTTTGCGCTACAGCACCCTGTCAGGCAAATGCACCCGAGGGTCGCCAATTGCCACGGCCGTGATGAGTGTCTCCCTCATGTCTCGATCCCGCTTGACGCGAGTTCGCTGCGCTGCGCTTTACTTCGGTCGAAATACGTCCCG
>CAMYMP010000326.1 GCA_947259435.1 uncultured Woeseiaceae bacterium | reverse complement strand
CGCGTTCGTGATACTCGTTTACGGCAGCCTGACCCGGCGCAAAGGCATCGAGCAGCTGCTGCGCGCGATACAAAGCTTGGGCGATCCGGACGTCATGGTGCTGGTGGCCGGCAAGCCGGACGATGACATTGCGTCGTTGCTGTCATCCACGCGTTATCGTGAGCTGCAGGAATCGGGACAGCTGCTGGTCCGGGCAGAATTTCACGATGACGCGGCCGAGGTGCGTGTCTTCAGTGCCGCCACGGTTGTCTGGTTAGGCTATGTCGGAGGCGCGTATGGCTCCAGCGGCGTGCTGTACCAGGCCGGGTCGGCGGGCTTGCCGGTGATCTCGACGGCCGATGGTCTCGTCGGCTTGACGGTCCGGGAACACGAACTCGGGATCACTCTGGATGCCTCGGATGTCTCCGCCGTTGCCGACGCAATTCGGCGACTGCGCCAGAATGAAGTGTTGCTGCGGAAATTCGGTGACAACGGCCGGCGTCTCGCCAGGAGTCACACCGGGAACGAGTTTGCAGCGTCCGTTTGCGATGCCCTGGCCTCGGGAGTGCACCGAAGTTCAGTCAGCGAAGACTCTCGCGACGGATCATCATGACCGACATCAATTACTACTGCTATTCCTGGCGCAACGACTTTTCCGGCGGCGGCATTTTTGACAGGAATCTGGCAAACGCGTTAAGCGTGGCTGGCGAAGTTCATGAGCACGCTGTCCCCGCATTTCGAAAATGGACCGTGCCGGTATGGAAGAAGCGCCTAGGTCCTGTACAGCCGCCAGGCGCGCAAGGAATCAACATCGTATCGCACGAAGGATTGCACGACATAGTGGATACCATGCAGGTCGACTGCTTTATCGTGCACAATTATTTTCCGGCGTTCGACTTCGAGAAGCTCAAGTTCATCAATCCGTTGTATCGACTTGGCAGCGACAAGGTGTTTGCCCGGATTTTTGCCGCGAGCAGGCGAGTCGTATTTCTTTCTGCACGAGAAAAGCGACTGGCGGCGGAGAGACACCCCGAGTTTGCCGGGAAATTCCTGTTTGCCCCGCCTGGCCACAATGAGAAAAGCGGCTTCTTCGAGGGCAGCAGAGATCCTGAGATCGTCGAAATGCCGGGCACACTCGACTGGCTTCCGAAAAGGCTGAGCTTTTGGTTGAATGTCGGTTCCAGCCTGCCCGTGGACGGCACACTGGTGCGCGGCGACAGTCCGGACGCTTATATCTCGGTCGTCTACGATTCGTTCCTGAGCGGGTTCAAGCTCAAGCTCGTCGAGATGGCGAAGCACGGCAAGTCAATCATCAGTTTTTGCGATTTGAAAGAGGAACTCGTAAGCACCGGGTTCGATGATCTGCCTTACATCAAGGTCGGTAGTCGCTCGGAGCTCAAAAATGCAATCGAGCATTTTCGGCAGCAACGCGACCTGTCGCTGGAGCGCCGCAAGGCGTTTTATCGTCGCGGTTGCGAAATCTCCTGGACCAGTCTGGCAGAGACTGTGCTCGGCGCTTAGCTCGAAATGAGTTGCTCGATGTAGGTTGCGTACCAGGACGGAGAATGAAACTTCTCCTGGATCGGGTAGCCGATGTCGATCTTCATGACGAACCGATCGAGTTGAGCTTCGGGGAGCGGATAGGTGCCTTCGTATTCAACCGGGTTCTGTGTTGCCACGACCAGGAACGGCGACGGCAGGGGATGGCTGACTCCGTCGACTGTGACCTGTCTTTCCTCCATCGCTTCGAGCAGCGCCGATTGGGTCTTGGGCGGGGTGCGGTTGATCTCGTCGGCGAGCAGGATGTTGGTGAAGATCGGTCCCGGTCTAAAAGCAAGATCCCCCCTGCTCAACGTGACCGTTCCGGTGAGGTCTGACGGGAGCATGTCGGGGGTGAACTGGACCCGGCGGAACTCCATTCCGAGAGCCCTGGCGGTGGCGTTGGCGAGAAGTGTCTTGCCGGTACCGGGTACGCCTTCGAGGAGTACGTGGCCGCCGACGATGGTGGCGACGAGCAAGGCATCAATGGCAGCGTCCTGGCCAACGATGACTTTGCGTATCTCGGCGGTCAGACGCTCTCTAAGTGTCCTCAATCATGCTCCCGTGTCGACTCCCGCAGGCTAACTGCCCACCCGGAGGTTTCTGAGCAGTATTTCGTACTGTTCTTGATGCGCAACACTGTGCAAGAACAGCTTGGGTGCGGAGTGGGTGGCTGGGGACTATGTTTGTGGCTCGATCGGTGGAGGGGGAGAGACCTGTGGGTGGAGTAGGCAAGCGCATTCTTGCGTTCTGGCGCCCTCATCGGTGGCTGGCGGCCGGCCTCCTCGTGACGATGTTGTTGAAGACCGTCTTCACCGTCGTGCTGGCGTTCAGTATGAAGCTGATCATCGACGCCGTTGTTGAGGCCGATAGCGACACGTCGGTCGGGATGATTGGCCTGTTGCTGGTCGTCGGATTCGTGATATCCGCCGTCGCCGGAATCGCCAACGGTTACCTGGGTGCCCGCGCCGGCGCCGACATCCTGGCCGAAGTCAGGACCGCCCTCTACGACCGCTTACAGGAGATGTCGATGGCATTTCATCGAGGGTCGTCGTCGGGTGACTTGCTTGCTCGCTTCTCCAGCGATATCGCGCAGCTGTCGGGTGGAGTGATCAAACAGCCGGTGGCAGCGTTCACCAGCATGGCGGCGATCGTCTTCTACGTACCGGTGATGCTCACTCTCGAGCTTCGTCTTGGTCTGCTTGCGGTCGTCGCGATGCCTCTCGCCGTGTATCTCGTCAATAAGTTCGCTCCGGACACTGATACCACTCTCGACGAGGAGAAGCGGCAGATTGGCGGTGTGTTGTCGGAAGTATCGGAGAACCTCCGCGCCCAACCGGTCATTCGCGCCTTCGGCCTCCAGAAACGATCGAAGACCCGATTCCTTGCGCGCATTAGTCAGCTGCATGCGACCTCGTCCAAAGCCGAGTTCCGGGTCCACCTGCTGGCCAACCTCTCCGAGTACTCGATAGCTTTCGTGCAGGTGGTGGTTGTCGCATTTGGGGCTGCACTGGCCCTCGGAGGCAGTCTCGAGGCGGGCACACTCGCCGCCTTTGTTGCGCTGCTGGTCGAGTTCACATGGGAGACGACGGTCATCGGGAGAGACGTCCTTCCCGAGACGCGCAAAGCATGGAGTGGCATCAGGAGAATCGATGAGCTTCTGGCTCTGGAACCCGGAGTTCAGAGCGGCGACAGCTCGGTGGCGGCCCCCCAGATGGATGAGGGCATACGATTCGAGGGAGTCGGCTTCCGCTACTCGCTCGACGATCCGCCACAACTCAGCGA
>CAMYMP010000325.1 GCA_947259435.1 uncultured Woeseiaceae bacterium | reverse complement strand
GTGTTCCGCCAGGCGCTGAGCAATGATGTTTTTCGCCAGGTGTTGAGCAATGACGTATTCCGCGAGGCTTTGAGCAACGACGTGTTCCGCCAGGCGCTGAGCAATGACGTGTTCCGCCAGGCGCTGAGTAATGACGTGTTCCGTCAGGCCCTGAGTAATGACGTGTTCCGTCAGGCACTGAGCAACGACATGTTTCGTCAGGCACTTAGCAGCGACGTGTTCCGCGAGGCGCTGCGTTCTGATGTAATGATGAATGTGCAGCGCAGAAGCGTGAACTAGGCGAAGTACCGCTCCAATAGCCAACTGCTCGACGCGCGCCCGCATTGCGGTTAGCCTGCGGGTGCGCGTTTTTAAGACCAGAGTGTTATCGAGAAACTAATAATAAGAACGGGGGAGGGAATCGATATTCGAGCGATTCGGTTAATCGCACTGATAGGATTTCTGTTGTTCGCAGGTCGCGCAACGGCAGATGCATTCGAGATGGACCTGGTCGAGACAGACGAAGTCCGGCTGCTATATTTCGATCCGTTCCAGACTTACCTTGTCCCGCACGTCATTCGAAACTTTCACAATTCTCTGGACTTCCAGAAACAGATCTTTGCATGGACGCCCCAAGAGAAGCCGACCATCATCCTGACAGATCTCAGTGACTACGGTAACGCGGGCGCGGCAGCATCTCCATACAACGGCGTTTCCGTTTTTGTCGCTCCAGCCAGTCGCACGCTCGAGACCATGCCGAGCAGCGAACGAATATTCATGATCATGAATCATGAGCTCGTGCACGTTGCCAACATGGACGTCGCCAACTCCCAGGACTTGCGTTGGCGAAAGTTCTTTGGCGGCAAACCACGGCAGACGGATGAACATCCGGAGTCAATTCTCTATAACTACCTCACTGTGCCTCGGCTCAGCGCGCCCCGCTGGTACCTCGAAGGCGCTGCTGTATTTATGGAAACCTGGATGTCGGGCGGCATTGGTCGTGCACAGGGCGCGTTTGACGAAATGGTGTTTCGCTCGATGGTGCGTGATGACGCTCACTTCTACAGTAATCTGGGCATTGTCTCCGAGGGTGTAAGCGTCGATTTTCAGGCGGGCGTCAACGCCTATCTGTACGGCACGCGCTTCATCAGCTATCTCGCTTTTCAATATTCACCCGAGCATGTCATCCAATGGTTGCAGCGCGGCGAAGATAGTGAGAGATATTATTCCAAGCAGTTCGCAAGAATATTTGAAAAGCCGCTCGAAGAAGCATGGAACGACTGGATTGTATTCGAGCATGAATTTCAGACGGCCAACCTCGAGGCTGTCCGAGAATTTCCGCTCACGCCGACAGAGCCACTGACACAGCAGGCGCTCGGTTCGATTTCTCGCAGCTATGTTGACGAGCAGCGAGGGGAGATGATCGGGGCGTTCCGCTATCCCGGAGTTGTGGCGCACGTTGGCAAGATTTCCTTACGCGACGGCAGCGTTGAGCGTGTCATCGATATAAAGGGCCCGATGACGTATCGGGTAACGTCGTCGGCATTCGATCCGGACAGCCGCACATTTTTCTACACTGCGGACAACCAGGCATATCGTGATCTGATGGCGGTCAACGTCGACACTGGTAAAGAGCGGATGCTGCTCAAAGACGCGCGCATTGGCGACATTGTCTTCAACAAATCAGACCGGTCTATTTGGGGCCTGCGGCATCTGAACGGCTATGTGTCGTTGGTTCGAATTCTGTATCCCTACACTGAGTGGAGTCTCGTGTACGCCTGGCCATATGGCAGTGTTGCCTACGAAATGGATATCTCGCCTGACGGGTCTCTCTTGTCGGCGTCCGTCGGCGAAATTGATGGCAGGCAATATCTCAGGGTTTTCAACACTGCTGATCTGCTGGAAGAGCAGACGCAGCCTGTGGCAGAGCTTGAACTCACGCCGGCCGCTCCGGAGGGCTTTGTTTTTTCGCCGGACGCGAAGTTTCTCTTCGGCAGCTCCTTCTACACCGGTGTATCCAACATTTTCCGCTTTGAGATCGAGACCGGGGAGTTCGAGGCCGTCAGCAACGCCGAGACTGGACTATTTCGACCGATTCCACTGAGCGACGGTACGCTTTTGGTTTCCGAGTATACGGGGCAGGGTTTCGTACCGACGGTTATCGATCCGGTGCCGCTTGAAGACGTCAGTGCGATCACGCTACTGGGTGCACAAGTCGCTGCCAAGTACCCCATCGTTGAGGACTGGAATGTCGTCGATACGCTGGACGAGGTTGATCACGAAGACCTGATCACTACCGAAGGCAAGTATCGTCCTTATCGGGAGCATGGTTTTGACTCCGGGTATCCAGTTATCGAAGGCTATCGTGATACCGAAGCCATCGGCTGGCACTTCCGTACGTCCGATCCGGCGCAGCTGCACAATTTCGAGTTGACGGCGAGTTACTCCTGGGACGACGAGCTTCCAGGTGATGAACGCGTGCATGTCAATCTGGAGTACAACGCACTGAACTGGCACTTCCGGTACTGGCACAACTACGCTGATTTCTATGATTTATTCGGTCCTACACAACGCGGCCGAAAAGGTGATGCGTACATCGTCGGTTACGATCGGGCGCTTATTTTTGATACACCCCGACAACTGGATTTCTCCGCCCGGCTGGCGTACTACAATGGACTGGATACCCTGCCGAACAATCAAAACGTGTCGACGTTTTTCTTTGAGGACATTCTTTCTGCAGACTTGGGACTGCACTACACAAACACGCGCAAGTCGATAGGCGCCGTAGACCACGAGAAAGGATTTCGTTGGGACATTAATCTGGAGGTCGACGAAACCGACTTCGATACAATAACGAAACCGCATGTTGGCTTCGACTTCGGCTTCGCGCTCCCCTGGAAGCACTCTTCGATCTGGTTCTATAACGCCGCGGGCAGAAGCAATGGCAGTCCGCTGGATCCGCTCGGTAATTTTTATTTTGGCGGTTTCACCGACAGGTATTCCAGCAATCATGCTGGTGAGTTGTCGACTGGTTTGAATCTTTTGCCCATTTACTTCAAGAATAATGTCCTTTGGTTTGATGCCGGCCTTATCTGCGGGATCGCCTTCAAAGACATCCATGACAAATACGCCTTTTTTGTTCTCAACTTCATAATATTCGGCCATATCACCGCTCAAATCCTGAATGGCAACGCCAAGCCACCCCCGGGTGACTTCGCCTTCGGTTTTGAGCGCCACAATAACGCCCTTAGCGAGATTAACCGGAATGGCAAAACCGATCCCCTGACCACTGGCGACAATTGCGGTATTGATACCCACCACCTCTCCA
>CAMYMP010000324.1 GCA_947259435.1 uncultured Woeseiaceae bacterium | reverse complement strand
TGGCGGAACATCGGCACTATATGCTCGCGGTGTCGAGTCGGATTTCCACGGATCACATTGTCGACGTCATGGACGATGCGAATAGCACGCGTTTGCTGAACGAATACGAGAGCGTTTTTTCACGCTATTTTTCTATGAAATGCTACGTGGCCTGCGCCAGAAACAGCGAGTGCTCTCAGCTGGTGCAGCAGTCGATGCGCGAGTTGCAGGCGCGCCTGCTGGGGATTCGGCGTCGTATCGAAACGGAGGCACCGGCGCGCAACAGCGGCAACTTCGATCGGCAGGAATTGCTTTCGCGAAGCGGCCGCTATCCGGTGCTGAATTATCTGAACGCCTGACCCGCGCCCGATCAGGCCAGCCAGCCAAACACGCCGCCCGTCAGCAGGCTGTAGATAAGCGCATCGATGAAGTTTTTGAACGTCATTGGCCATGGTCGCGCAAACCAGATGCTCTCGGGCACAAGCGCAAAGCTGTTCGCAATGAAGGCCACAGTGGCCGCAACGCGGAATACAGCCAGATAGTCGGCATCCGGCGCCACCGCAAATGTAACGAAATAAGCGCACAGCACGCCGACAACGACAAAGTACACGAACATGCTGATCATCTTCGGCCCCATCGATGGCAGGCCATTTGGCAGCATCGTGATGTAGGCGAGCGGCCCGTCATCGTATTTCTGTTTGACTTCCGGCTTCTTCAGTTCCGCCTGATCCATGCAATATGGCAGCAGATAGAACCCGGGTTTGTTGCCCTTGAGTGCCGCGCGGACAGCTTCTTCGTCGTTGGTCTGCCGGTAGTCGCTGTCGTGGTACTTGAGCACTGTCCAGATCACCGCGCTCATCAGGAAACAAGCGGCCGCGGAAACCAGAATGGGAAGCCACAGATTTACGATGCCCATGTTAATCCCCTGTTTTTAATAATTTTTCTCGCTTCACCCTATTGTAGTCTGTTTTTCTCACTAGGGTGATTCGACTGATGCCCATGATCGCGGGACTTTCATCGCCGGTCGACTCAGCGGTCCAGATTTAGGAAAGGGTCCGAAAATGACGGATCCTGCAGGATGCTCCTGTCCGTCAACGATTCCAGAAACGCGATCAGATCGGCGCGCTCCTCGTCCGTCAACTCGAAACCTCGAATGAACTCGGACTTGAACGGACTGCGGCGCCCGTCCCCGGCGTAAGCGCCCTCCCCGATCAGCCGACCGCCGCGTTCATAGTGTGCGATTGCCGCGTCGAGACTCGCGACACTGCCATCGTGCATGTACGGCGCGGTCACGGCAATATTACGCAGTGTCGGCGCCTTGAATCGACCCATATCGCGCCGCTCTCCGGTCATGTCATAGAGCCCGGTATTGTCCGCCGGGTATGCGCCTGCACCGTCGGTGTTGTAAAGCCCGGTGTTGTGGTAACCAACCCGGTCAACCGTCGAGTTTGCGTGCGTCGTGCTGTCCGTGAAATTGAACCCGCCATGACAGTGGAAACATTCGAGTCGTTCGGAAAAAAACAGTTCCATACCGCGCTTTGCATCATTGCTCAGAGCAGTCTCATCGCCCCGCATATAGCGGTCGTAAGCCGAGTCGTAACTGATCATGGTCCTGACGAACGCAGCGATGGAGCGTATTACGTTGAGCACCGAATACGGATCCTCGTCGCCCGGGAATGCCTGGGGCAGAAGCTCACCGTATCGCTCGTCGGACCTCAGCATCCCGACGATCTCATGTTCCTTTCCCGCCATGCCCATTTCGATCGGATCCTCACCGAACATCGGTGTCAGCGCCTGGTCTTCGAGCCGATCCAGTAGCGGGTTTGCCCAGGTCAAACGGCTGGCATACGCGGCATTCACGAGCGTCATGGAAGTTCGCGGGTGAAGCTCGCCCGTGGCCCCGACAGAGCGCGGTTTGCCGTCGGTAAACGCAAGCGCCTGTATATGGCAGCTTGCACAGGACATGGTGTTGTTGAGCGAGAGTCTCGTATCGTAGAAGAGCCACCGTCCGAGTTCGACCTTGACGTCGCTCATCGGATTGTCCGGCGGCACGCTCGGCAGCGGCAGCGTCGGATCGAGTGACCATTCGTAGCCGCGATCTGCCGTCCAGATCCAGGTTCCGACGGCCAGTACCCCGAATCCGATCAGCAGCGCTACAGCGCGTTTCATTTGAAGGCCCGGCGGCGAAATAGTCGCTGCTGGTCAACGACAGCGCCCGATGCAAGATCGAGTCCGAGAGCCCGGAACGACGCTTCACACGCGGTTTCCGCGGGACTCGACGAACAATCTGTTTTCACTGCGTCTGCCAGGTCGTCTGACGTCACGAGCGAGCCCAGATCGATTTCGACCGTATCCCGTCCCGGCACGAATTCCTCCAGACTCACGGAGACTCGGTTCGGGGCGCGGCAGCCCGTAATGTTCTGGACCGTCCCCTGACATCCGGTACTGCCGAGGTGAATCCAGAAACCATCCCCCGGCGTACGTAAGCCAGCACGAAGAAACTTGTATCCGGCGCGCCAGTGCCAGTGCATCGCCGCGTCTCCGAGCGGTGCGTCGGCCTGCAGCGGATCGGCGTGATTGAGTTCAAAGGGCACGCCTATCACGAACTGGAGGCCGCGGTAGTCAGCTGATCTTGCGCTGCCGCGCACGGCGGCATTCGTGGCGGTCGTGCCATTCTCACATGCACCGGCGCCGTTTTCGAAATCCAGCAGCGCCAACTCGTTCTGTTGCCAGATGCCGTCCGGCTCGAGTTGCAGATCAACCGCCTCGCCAGAAGCGGTGATGAGCTTTATATCCGACACGTAGAAACGCAGATCGGTCAGCTTTGGTCCGCTATCGTCATCGGCGCAGTCAATTGCGTGCGCACCGAATACGGGCGCGAACGGAATCGCCACGTTGGCGGGCGGTTCGCCGCAAGCCGCCATGATAGCGGCAATTAGAACCGCGACGAGCGGTCGCAGAATCACGCAAACAGGCCTGAAAGTGAAAAATGGAATTGTACCTGCCTCAGGAAAGCTGGGGCGAAAGGCAACTCAGGTGGAGGACCTCGTCATATCGGTCTGGTCGAGCAGCTCATCGTCGTCGTTCTCTCCCGCTTCCTCGACCTGGGTCAGCGAGTATTCACTTCTGACTTGAGATTCTCGGTGGCGCGATCGGAAAGTTCGGCTCGCAGTTCGCGCGTTTTGAGAACCGACTCCTTCAGGTCCCGAGTCGTTTCGTCCATTTTTAGCTGTTGGTGAGAGATCACGTTATCCCGCTTTTCGACATCCTCGATTCTTTCATCGAGCTCTTTCTCAAGCGATTCTGCTTTATCACGGACCTTTTCCAGATCCGTCTGCGCGACGCGCAAATCCGCTTCCAGCGACCGAATCCGATCATCACGCGGATCACGCTTTTTGGCTTTGGCTTTTGAGCCGATTGCGCCGAAGATCGATGACAGCAACCAGCCGAGCAGGAAGGCCCCTGCCGTATACAGAATCAGGTCCTGAGAGATATCGACAAACATCGCGTTAGATTATGCGCTTTTGAAATTCAGAAAAGGACCGAGTTCTCAATCCGGCAACGCTGCAACAAGTCGGCTATACCACAAGTTCGAATCAAATTTGTATTAATAGACCTGATAAAACATATATATAACAGATAGTTATAGAACTTTTTTAACCAAAAAATCACAAAGAATTCGCCGCTTTTACCGCATGTGCGGCGACGCCTCGATTGCACCAAAAGCGAAATGCTGCGCGTCGAGAA